>JBBSNQ010000264.1:0-2610 GCA_038232575.1 Solirubrobacterales bacterium
ACACCTCAGTCGGGAGCTGGCCGGCGAACGCCGCCCTGACCAGCGCCAAGGCCCCGAGCGAGAGCAGGAACAGCGCGCCGGCACGCTCGGCGTGCAGCAGTACCGCCGAGGACAGCGCCGCGTCCGGGAGCGAGGTCGGCGTTCCGCCCACGAGCGTGATCGCCACCGACCCCACCAGCAGCGCCGACACCGAGACTCCGAGCGCCCGATCGCGCCCAGCCCCCGGGAGGCCCGCCGCGGGCCGTCCCTCGCTCCTGTCCGTGGCACTGTCCATCGCCGCCGATGCTCGGCGGCGCCCTGGACGGATTGGTCGGCGGCCGCTCACCCATCGCCTCCCGGGCAGCTCGCCCAGAACGCGCACATCCGCTGCGAGCACCACCAGCCGTCTGGGCTCGAAAGCCCCCACTCCCCGCTCTCCGCGCACCCGGCGATCAGCCGCGCGGTCTGCGCGATCCGCCGTTCGAACACCGCAAGCTGGCCGTCGCTGCGCTCGGCGGGCACGACCTGGCAGCGCTCACCCCGGACCGCCCCACGCCGAACCGAGTGGAACTCGAAGTGCTGCGCCGGCCGGCCCTCGAGCGCCCGCGCGAGCAGGTAGCTCGTCGCCTGCGGGCTCCTCCTCGCCGCCGTGTCGGTGACGTGCTTCTTGCCGACCTTGACGTCGACCACCGTCCCGGCCTCATCCTCCACGTCGAGGTAGCCGGTGAACGACCACTCCGTGCCGTCGAAGCGCAGCTCGACCTTGCGCTCGACCGAGGCCGGCCGCACCTTCGGAGCGATGTCGGAGAGGTACGCGCGCAGCGCCTCCCGCCCATGCTCGCGTAGCTCGGCCGGCTCGTCGTCGCCGAAGTTTGCCGCGGGCCGCAGCGCGGACTCGTCGAACTCGGCGCCGCAGATGTCGTCGGCGTCCGAGGCCGAGAGGGACTCGCCCGCGATCTGGGCGGCGTAGTGCTGGGTGATCGCAGCCCCGACCGCCCTGCCGACGATCATCGCCCCGCTCTGGGGCTCGCGCTCGCCTTCGATGTAGCGCCGCCGCCAGCGCTCCGGGCAGCGCCAGAACAGCGCCAGGCTCGAGATCGACAGCGTCTGAAGCCGCGAGCCGTCCGAGCGCAGCGGCAGGCGGCGGGGGATCTCGACGGTGTCCGTGATCGCCTCCGGCGAGCGCGGGCTCGCTTCGTTGGTCGGGCTCTCGGCCCGTTCAGTGAGGGTGGGCATCGGCTCTCCTTGAGCTGAGGGCGCGGTGGGCGCCCGGTGTGATCCCGTCCGACCCCGGCCGCGGTGGGCCGGGGTCGCTGCTCCGCGCGGTGGGCCGCGCTCAGGCCGCGCGCCTGCGCGGCCCTGGCGTCAGCTCCGCCTCGTTCGCCTTGCGCGCCAGGCGCTCGCAGAGGTCCTGCGCGGCCTGCTCGCGGTCGTCGCGCTTGGCCAGCCGCGTCAGCGCGGAGGCGAGGTCGCGCTGGGCGACCTCGCCGCGCACCGCGATCTCGAGCGTCAGCGCGACCTTTCGCACCTGCTCGCGGCTGAGGCGGTCGAGCATCCGCTGGCCGCACAGCAGTCCGCCGAGCGCCTCGACGGTCTCGGGCTTGTAGTGGCCCACCCGCTGCCAGTGCTCGATCTGCCGCCGCTCGAGCGCCGAGGCCGGCGCCGGGCCGGGCGTGCCGTCGCTGACCGCCGTCAGGCGTCCCTCGACCGTCGCCGTGTCGGGGAGGGTGGCGTCGGCCTCCGCTTCGGCCTCGGCAGGCCCGGCCGGTGCCTGCTGGTCGGCGCCCTCGGGCGGCTCCTCCGCGCTCCCGACGGGCCCTGCCTCCGGCGCCTCCTCGGCGACTTCGCCGGGCGCCGCCGGGGCCTCGTCCTCGCTTGGCGTCGGCTCCCGCGCGCCGGGCGCCGGCAGCTCCCCCTCTCCGCCGGACCCCGGCCCGGCCTGCTCCTCGAAGCCCGGCGCTCCGGCCTCGTCGCCGTGGTCGAGCGCCTCGCCGAAGAGCGCTCGCCCCTTGGCCTCCAGCCAGAGCTCATAGCCGCGGCGCAGGTGCGCCTCGGTGCGCTGGTCGATGCGCAGCCTGCCCCTGCGGCTGGTGCGCAGCTGCCCCGCGCCCGGCCCCTTCTCGAGCCACGGCGAGGCCATCGCATACAGCGCCCGGCCGACCCCGAAGTGCACCGCCGCGCGCTTGAGCGCATCCGAGAACGCCGCCTTGGGCGTGTCGCCCTCCCCCACGTCCTCACGCGTGACGCCGAAGACGCACAAGCGACAGCGGGCGTAGAGGATCCGCTCGCCCTCGGCGTCCTTGGGAACCGGCGCGAGCGCCTCGGCCGGCGCATCGAAGCTCGCCCGCCACTGCTGCCCGCAGACGAGGTCGAGGCGGTCGAGCACCAGCCGCGCGTCGACGTAGCTCGCGACCTGGCCGGCGCCGCCGTCCTTGGCGACCGCCTGCAGCTTGAACTTCACCGCCGCGGGCGCCGGGGGGCGCCGCAGCTCTCTGAGCGCCTCGTCGAGCGAGGCGCAGGGGTGGGACCGGCCGCGCACGCGGCCGTTGCTGGTGGACATGGTGTCCTCCTGGTGTTGCGGTACTGAGGAATCGCCGACCCCGATGGGGCGGCGCTAGCTGGCGTAGGGGT
>JBBSNQ010000265.1:0-2609 GCA_038232575.1 Solirubrobacterales bacterium
AGCCGAGCACGAGCTCGCCGCCGGCGCCGGTGCCGAACGAGTACTCCAGCTTGTTGCGATAGCCCCACGGGCTCGCAGCGGGCTCGATCGGCTGGAGGGGGGGCTGCTCGAAGCCGCCGAGGCGCTCGAGCGCCTCGCGTACCTGCGCCTGCTTCTCGGCGAGCTGGCGCTCGTAGGTGAGCACCTGCCACGGCGCCCCGGGATGGGCTGCACGCGGCTCGACGCGCTCCGGGCTCGGCTCGAGCACCTCGACAGTCTGCGCCTCGGCCCACGTGCGCTTGGGCTTGGTGACGCGTGCGCGTACGCGATCGCCCGGGACGGCGCCCTGGACGAAGACGACGTAGCCGTCGCGCCGGGCGACCCCGCGCCCGCCGAAGGCGAGCGACTCGATCGTCAGCTCGAGCTCAGCGCCGCGAACCGGCCGCGAGCGGGCTGCCTGCGTGCTTGCCATCGATGGGATGCTCGCAGGCGCTCGGCACCGAGGGGCACGGCGGCACTGCGCGACGGTCGTCGGCGACCGCCGCAGAGGCCGCCCGTACCGGCTCGGCTCCTCTTAACGCAGGCCCGACTCGACCGCGTCGAGCACCGTCTTGCGGTTGGCATTGCGCTTCTCGTAGTCGCGCACCTTGCGCAGCTCGGGGGCCGAGAGGCCGTCGAGGCGCCCCTGCACCTGCGCGACGGTCAGGTCGTCGTAGCCCGTGATCGGGAAGCTCGGCCCAACGCCGGCCGCGCGCCGCGCCCGATCCGCCTGGGCGAGGACGGGATCGGCGGTCTTGCGGGCGCGGGAGGCGGCCTGCGTGCCGCGCTTGCGCGCCTCGTCGGCTGCGCCGCCCACCTCGTCGCGCGTGCGGCCGAGCAGCTGCTCGAGGTTGCCGAGCACGTCATCGGTCTGGCGCCGCCCGCGAGTGAGGATGCCCTTGACGATCGACTGCGCGTCGTCTGCGGTCATCCGGCCGCGCTCGACGGCGTCGTCGAGGACCTCCTCGATGCGGTCGCGCGTGAGCATCACGAGGTTCAGCGGCGAGATGATGCCGCGCTTGAGCGCCTCGCGGAAGTCAGCAACGGCCTTGCCGGAGAAGTCAAGCCCCGCCACGGGCCTCGCCGCCTGCCCCGCGGCCTGGTCCGCGCGCTTGCGCGCCTTCTGCTGGCGACCGCGCGCCTGCCCGCCGCGCTTGGCGGCCGCGGTGCGCTTCGCCGCGGTGGACTGCTTGGAGCCCGAGCGCGCCGACGAGGACCCGCTCGCCTTGGACGCCGTGGAGCGCGACCCCGACCCTGCGCCGCCGCTCGACTTGGATGCCGCCTTCGACCGCGACGGGCCGCTCGACTTGGACGCCGATGAGCCTCCGGACTTCGACGCCGCGGAGGCGCTCTTTCGCCGCTGACCGCCCCCTGCCTTCGAACCGCTCTGGCGCTCTGCCATCTCGATGCCTCCTCCTCCGTTTCAAGATCGTCTCGCGCGTGCGCGCAGGCTGCACTATGCCACCTTCGCGCGCCAGGTGCAGACGGCCGCTCTACGCTCTGGCGGTGACGCGTCACTTCCTGACCGGCGAGGAGCTCGAGCGGGACGAGTTGTCGCTGCTGCTCGACCGAGCAGCGCGACTGAAGATGCAGCGCAGCGATCGAGCCGGCGAGGAGCAGCGTGCAGCGCTCGCGCTTGCCGGCCGCAGCGTCGCGCTCGTCTTCGAGCACCCGTCGACGAGGACGCGCATCTCCTTCGAGGTCGGGATCCGCGAGCTCGGCGGCAACGCGATCGTTCTGCGCGAGGGCGAAATGCAGCTCTCCCGGGGAGAGTCCCCGCACGACACCGCGCTCGTCCTCTCGCGCTACGTCGATGCGATCGCGATCCGCACCGGCGCGCACTCGCTCGCCGAGGAGCTGGCCGCGAGCGCCGAGGTCCCCGTGATCAACATGCTCACCGCTAGCCACCACCCCTGCCAGGCGCTCGCCGACCTGCTCACTTTGAGCGAACGTTTCGGCAAGCTCGCAGGCGTGCGGCTCGCCTACGTCGGCGATGGCAACAACGTCGCGCACTCGCTGATGCTGCTCGGCGCTCGCGCCGGGCTCGACCTGGCCGTAGCCACCCCCGCGGAGCTCGCACCCGACCAGGCGATCGTCGCTCGCGCGCAGGCGGCCTGCCGGGCGACGGGAGGCTCGGTCGTGGTCGGCACCGACGCGGCCGCGGCCGCAAGCGGCGCGCACGCGCTCTACACCGATGTGTGGGTGTCGATGGGCGACGAGGAAGGCGCGGACGCACGACGGGGGCTGTTACGGCCGTTTCGCATCGACGACGAGCTGATGTCCCGGACCTCACCCGACGCGATCGCGTTGCACTGCCTTCCCGCACATCCCGGCGAGGAGATCTCGGAGAGCGTGCTCTACGGAGAGCAATCGGCCGTCTGGGATCAGGCGGAGAACCGCCTCCACGCCCAGAAGGCGCTGCTCGAGATGCTGGTGGAAGCGTCCGCGAGCTGAAGGAGCTAGGTTGCGGCGCCCATGAGAGCGGCGGCAGCGTCATGAGCGGGTATGCCCTGCACGCCGCGGCCGGCCCGGTCCGCCGGGAGCCATGGATCGCCCTGCTGGTGCTCGCCTCCGCGGCCGCGTACGCCACG
>JBBSNQ010000266.1:0-2606 GCA_038232575.1 Solirubrobacterales bacterium
CCCACGATCGCCGTCGGGTAGATCGGCGTACCCCCGGTCTCGTTGTAGAGCGAGACGTTGCCGCCCACCACAGGCACGCCGAGCGCACGGCAGGCGTCGCCGAGGCCCTCGACCGCGCGCCCGAGCGCCCACGCGACGTGGCCGCGCTCGGGGCTGCCGAAGTTCAGGCAGTTGGTCGCCCCGAGCGGCTCGGCGCCGGCGCAGGCGAGGTTGCGCGCGCACTCGAGCACCGCCTCGAGCGTCCCGAGGTAAGGGTCGCAGGCTGCGCGGCGCCCGTTGCCGTCGATCGCGACGGCGATCGCGCCGCTGCCGCCGTCCTCGGCCAGGCTGAGCACCGCGGCGTCGGCCTCGCCGGGCCGGCGCACGCCGCGCGCGCCGACGTAGCAGTCGTACTGCTCGAACGCCCAGCGCTTGCTCGTCACGTTGCCCGACCGCAGCAGCGCGAGCAGGATCTCCTCGAGCGCGACGCCATCGTCCGCTAGGACTCGCGGCGGGTCGGGATAGGCGGGCCGCAGGGGCTGCTCGGGCTCGAGGTCGTAGACGGGGCAGCCCTCGACGAGCGCCCCTACCGGCATCTCGCCGACGCTCTCGCCGCCCGCGAGCACGCGCAGACGGCCCGAGCCCGTGACCTGCCCGATCGCCGTCGCCCGCACGAGCCAGCGCCCGGCGACCTCGAGCACCTCGTCGAGACGCGCGGGGTCGACCACGCACAGCATCCGCTCCTGCGACTCGGAGACCATCACCTCGAAGGGCTCCATGTCCGCCTCGCGCAGCGGCACGAGCTCGACGTCGAGGTCGATCCCGACGTCGCCCTTGGCCGCGCTCTCGGCGACGCTCGAGGCGAGCCCCGCCGCGCCGAGGTCCTGGAGGGAGACGAGCGCGCCGCGCTCGAGCAGCTCGAGACAGCACTCGATCAGCTTCTTCTCCTCGAAGGGATCGCCGATCTGCACGGTCGGCCGCTTCGACGTGCTCGACTCCTCGAGCTCGGCGCTTGCGAGCACCGAGGCCCCGCCGATGCCGTCGCGGCCGGTGAGGGCGCCGAGCAGCACGACGTGGTTGCCCTCGCCGGCAGCCGCGCTGCGCGCCAGGCGCTCGCGCGGCGCGATGCCGACGCACATCGCGTTGACGAGGCAGTTCTGCTCGTAGGCGGACTCGAAGCCGATCTCGCCGCCGACCGTCGCGACGCCGACCGAGTTGCCGTAGTGGCCGATGCCGCCGACGGCGCCGTTAAGCAGGTAGCGCGAGCGCGGCGAGTCGAGCTCGCCGAAGCGCAGCGAGTCAAGCAGCGCGATCGGCCGCGCGCCGACGGCGAGCACGTCGCGGATGATCCCGCCGACGCCGGTTGCCGCCCCCTGGAAGGGCTCGACCGCGCTCGGGTGGTTGTGCGACTCGACCTTGAACGCGACGGCGACGCCCCCGCCCGCGTCGACCACGCCGGCGTTCTCCCCGGGGCCGAAGACAACCGCCGGACCCTCGGTCGGCAGCGTGCGCAGCAGCTTGCGCGAGTGCTTGTAGGCGCAGTGCTCCGACCACAGCAGCGAGAAGACGGCGAGCTCGACGCGGTTCGGCTCGCGCGCGAGCAGCTCGACGATGCGGTCGTACTCAGCGTCGGTGAGCCCGAGCTCACGGTGGGAGGCCGGTGGCGCCTGGGAGCTCAAGCGGCGGTATCCGCGGTCGCGGCGCTTGCGGCGAGCGACTCGAACAGGCGAGCGCCGTCGCTCGAGCCGCAGAGCGGATCGACCGCGTGCTCGGGGTGGGGCATGAGGCCGAGCACGTTGCCCTCGGCGCTCAGCACCCCGGCGATGTCGCGCAGCGAGCCGTTCGGGTTCTGCCCCTCCGCGTAACGCAGCGCGACCTGGCCCGCGCGCTCGAGCTCGTCGAGCACGGCGTCGGGCGCGTAGTAGCGGCCCGAGGTGTGCTTGACGGGGATCGACAGCCGCTCGCCAGGGCTGCACGCGTGCGTGAAGGGGCTGTCTGAGTGCTCGACCGTCAGCTCGACCTCGCGGCAGATGAAGCGCAGACCCTCGTTCGGCAGCAGCGCGCCCGGCAGCAGCCGCGCCTCGCAGAGCACCTGGAAGCCGTTGCAGATGCCGAGCACGAGCCCGCCCGCGCGCGCGAACTCGATCACCGACTCCATCACCGGCGAGAAGCGCGCGATCGCGCCGACGCGCAGGTAGTCGCCGAAGGAGAAGCCGCCCGGGACGACGACGACGTCGGCCCCGCGCAGATCGCGCTCGTCGTGCGGGAGCAGCTCGGCCTCGCCGAAGCGCGCGCAGGCTCGCAGCGCGTCGATCTCGTCGCAGGAGCCCGGGAAGCGGACGACGCCGAGCTTCACCGAGCGGCGGCGCCCGCGCCGGCATCATGCACGGGCGCGACGATCTCGTAGTCTTCGATCAGCGGGTTGGCGAGCAGGCTCTCGCACATCTCGTCGAGCCGCGAGCCGTCCTCAACGTCGAGCTCGACCAGTCGACCGACGCGCACGCGTGAGACGCCCTCGAACCCGAGCGCCGGCAGCGCGCGCTCGACGGTCTGCCCCTGCGGGTCGAGGATGCCCTGCTTGGGCCGGATCAGGACGCGCGCCCTCACGGTCCTGCGGCGCTCGGCTC
>JBBSNQ010000267.1:0-2594 GCA_038232575.1 Solirubrobacterales bacterium
GGAGGCCAACCGCAGCCGAGTCGAAGAGCGCATGGGTCTCGTGCGCGGCGCGCTCGAGATCGGCCCTCGCACGCCGTTCGAGTGCCTGCCGGCGCTCGCCGGCATCGCTGAGCCGGAACCGCTCGCGCTCAACTGGGTGCTCACCGAGACGCTCTGCTATCTGCGCCGGCTCGAGGTCTCGGGCGTCGTCGAGCGGATCGAGGGCGCGGAGCCGACTCGGTGGCAGCTTGCCTAGAGGACCGCCTCGCCGCCGCTCGGCAGCTGTGACGGTAGCTCGAGCGGCCGGCCATACAGCCAGCCCTGGGCGAGCGTCGCTCCCATCGCCCTGGCCGTGGCCAGGTGCTCGACCGTCTCCACTCCTTCGGCGAGCAGCGCAGCTCCGGTGCGCTCGGCCTCGGCGTTGACCGCATGCACCACCTCGGCGATCTCGATGCTCGGCCGCGACTGGACCAGCCGAAGGTCCAGCTTGATGACGTCGGGGCGCAGGAAGGGCATCAGCGCGAGCGAGTGGCGGTCCGCGCCGACGTCGTCGATCGCCACTCCCCACCCGAGCTCGAGGAAGCGGTCGATGCCGCGCAGCATCTCGGCGGGTCGTGCGGCGAGGGCGCGCTCGGTGACCTCAAGGATCACGCGCAGCTCGCGCGTGGCGCGCTCGTAGGGTTCGAGGGCCGCGTCGGTCGCCGGCTGATCGAGCGCCTCGGGCTCGACGTTCAAGAAGAGCGTGAGCGGTGGCGAGAGGCTGCTCTCGAGCGCGCTCTCGAGCGCCGTGGCACGGCACGCCCAGCAAGCTCTGCCACTCGCCCGGCGTCTCTAGCCGCCGCAAAGAGCGCATCGGGACGCTCCAGAGAGGTGGCCTCAGGCCCACGTGTGAGCGCCTCGTAGCCCACGATCTGGCCTGAGGCGACCTCGATCAGAGGCTGGAAGACCGCACGGACCGCGCCAGCGTCGAGCACATCGGCGAACTCTCGCGAGCGCACCCGGGAAGCATACGTCCCGAGCTCGACAGGAGCACCGCGCAAGCGCGCATGGCTGGCTGCGCGCGCGCTCGGTCGCTCAGAGGGGGCGGGATGCCGCGTGAGGCCTGCTGCGCCGGCTTGCTGATCTAGGAGTGGCTTCATTTGGTCCAGTACGAGCCCGAGCGGATGCGCGGATCATCCTGCGCTCGACATGGAGCCCTGACCCGGAGAGTCTCGACAAGATGTAAGAGTCTAGACAAGATGTTCAAGTAAGCTATGTATGCTGTCGAAGTATGGATATGGAGATGCACGCCCACGCCGAGTTCGCAAGCGCCTATCGCGAGCAGGCGCCGCGTGCCGTGGCCATCGCCAGCAGCGTCCTGCGGGACCCCGCCGAGGCCGAGGACGTCGTCCACGACATCTTCACCCAGCTCTGGCTGCGACCCGAGGCGTTCGATCCCGCCCGCGCGTCGCTCTCCACGTACGTCGGGATGCTCGCTCGCAGCCGCGCGATCGACCGCCGGCGCGCGCTTGCGGCGCGCGCCGAGGCGGGCAGACGTGCAGCGGCTGAGGCGGAGCGGAGCGAGTGCCACGAGCGCAGCCCGGCACAGGTGCTGACGGATCGTGAGCGCTCAACGCGGCTTGCCGGCGCGCTCGAGTGTCTGCCGTCCACTCAGCGCGAGGCCGTCCTCGCCTTTGCCCACGGCATCAGTCCGCGTGAGCTCGCTTGCACCCGGGGCCTGTCGCTCGGGACGGCGAAGAGCCGTGTGCGATTGGGCTTGAATAGGGCGCGACTCGCCGTGCGCACCGCGCCGTGAGCGAGCCCGCCGCGAGCCGCGCTGGGGCGCTCACGATCAGCCAGGTCGCTGCGCGCGTCGGAGTCGCCGAGGCGACGCTCCGTGCCTGGGAGAGCCGCTACGACCTACCCGCGCCGGCGCGCCTACCCGGCGGGCACCGGCGCTACAGCGAGCGGGACGTGGTACAGCTCGAGGAGATAGTCGCCAGACGCACCGCGGGGGTCGCGCTCGGCGTGGCAATCGAGCACGCTCGCACGCTGCCGGACGAGCTCCCGCGATCGGTCTTCGCCGGGCTCAGGCGTCGGCGGCCCGATCTCGAGTCTCATCTGCTGAGCAGGCGCGCGCTCACCGCGCTCAGTTATGCGATCGAGGACGAGTGCTGCGCGCGCGCCGAGCGCCCGCTTCTGCTCGGGAGCTTTGAGTACGAATATGCCTATCGTCGGGCAGAGCCCCGCTGGCGCGAGTTGACACGCACCGCCGAGCTGGCGATCGTCTTTGCCGACTTCGAGCGGGTGCGCCGACCACGCGGAGGCCCCGTCGAGCTCCCGCTCGAGCAGGCGGACCCGCTGGCGCGGGAGTGGACGGTCGTGTGCGAGGCCCCCGACTACGCGGCCTGTCTGGCGGGCTGGGAGCGCCCCGGCCAGAGCGCGATATCGGATGGTGAGCGCGAGTTCGAGACGATCTGGAGCGTCGAGCGCGATGTCGTCCGCGAGGCCAGCGCAATCCTCTGCGCCCTCGCATCGCGGAGCGCTCCTGGACTGGTGGACGAAGTCGGACGCCGACTCGCGAGCGAGCGCCATCTTCCCGCCGGTGGCGAGCTCAGGACGGCCACGGCGCTGAC
>JBBSNQ010000268.1:0-2568 GCA_038232575.1 Solirubrobacterales bacterium
GAGGTCGGCTCGGCGGTGCGGCAGGTCACGGGCAGCGGCCTGCCCGCCCTGCCCGTGGTCGACGCCGCCGGTGCGCTCAAGGGGCTCTTCGGCGAGCGCGAGTTCATCGGCGCGATCTTCCCCGGCTACCTCGGCGAGCTGCACTCGGCCGCCTTCGTCACGCGCAAGCTCGACGAGCAGCTCGACCGGCGCGCCGGCTGCGCCGGAGACCCCGTCTCGAAGTACATGAACACCGAGCGCGTCGCCGTCGGGCCGGACTTCGCGGACGCCCAGCTCGCCGAGACATTCCTCCACCATCGCGTGCTGATCATCCCCGTCGTCGAGAACGGCCAGGTGCGCGGCGCGATCACGCGTTCGGAGTTCTTCGAGGCGCTCGCCGAGCGGTTCGTGGCACGCACCTGAGGTACATGGCCGCGCGCATGCCCCCGCCGCCCCGGCAGCGAGCACAAGTGTCCGCTTGAGCTGGAGCCTGCAGGGCATCGGCCGGCGCGCACTGGGGCTCGCGCCGGACCGCCTGTTCGAGCGGCTGCGGCTCGCCGTCGTGTACGCGCGCGTGACCCAGGACCGCCAGAGCCTCGCCCGCTACCGCGAGCTGAGCGCCTCCGGCGGCGACCCCGGCGAGGTCGGCGCACCGGTCGAGCTGAGGCTGCGGCCACTCAGCGGCCGGAAGATCCTCGCGCGGCCGCGCACGAGCGACGCCGACACGATCTGGGATGCCTTCGTACGCCGTTACCACCTGCCTCCCGCCGGCGCCGTTCGCGAGGGTGTCACGCAGATCTGGGACCTGGGATCGAACGTCGGCCTGACGCTCGCCGACATGGCGGTCCGATTCCCCGACGCCCGCATCGTCGGGGTCGAGCTGGACCCCGGCAACGCCGTCCTTGCGCGGCATAACATCGCGCCGTGGGCGAATCGCTGCGAGCTGATCCAGGCGGCGGTCTGGCCTGTCGAGGGGGAGGTCTCCTACAAGGGCTGGAGCGGCAACACATCCTCGTTCCGCGTCGGCGACGAGCCCGACGACACTGCACACAGGCAGAGCGCGCGTGCGCTCACGCTCAACTCGCTCGCCTGGACGCACGCCGAGGGCGGCGCGATCGACTACGTCAAGATGGACATCGAGGGTGCCGAGCGTGCGGTGCTGACCCAGGCGACCGAGTGGGCGCAGCGGGTCCGCTGCATCCAGGTCGAGGTGCACGAGCCCTACGGCGTCGCGGAGTGCCTGCGCGATCTGCGCTTGCTCGGATTCGACGTGCGCCCGGACCGCAGGCACGCGGCGTCGGTGATCGGCACGCGCAGCCTCCAGCCCGCGTAGCCTCACCGTGATGCACGACGAGCGCGTGCCCGGAGCGCTGCGGACCACCGCGGGCTACAGCCTGAACCTGCTGCTCGTCGCGGCGGCGCTCGTCGTCGTCGCCCTGATCGTCGTCGAACTGCGCCTGGTCTTCGTCCCGATCGCGCTCGCCCTGCTGCTAACCACGCTGCTGGCCCCACCCGCGCGATGGCTCAGGCGCAAGGGTTGGCCGAGCGCGCTGGCCGCGGCGAGCGTGCTGCTCGGCGCCCTGCTCGTCCTGGGGGGCGTCTTCACCGCGATCGTCCCCGTCGTGGCGGACCAGCTGGGGGCGCTTGGTCTGGGGGTGACCCAGGGGGTCGAGCGCGTGACGAGCCTGCTCGCCCACGGTCCGCTCGGAGTCACGCAGGCCGAGATCGACGCCGTCGTCAACCGCGTAGTGAGCCAGGCGCAGGAGAACGCGGCCGTGCTCAGCACCGGGCTGCTGAGCGGAGCGCTGATCGTGGGCGAGGTGCTGGCCGGCACGTTGCTCACGCTCGTTCTGATCTTCTTCTTCGTCAAGGACGGGGAGCGCATCTGGGGCTGGTTCGTCACTCGCTTCGGCGAGCAGAGCCAGCACGACGTGCATGCGCTCGGCACGCGGGCGTTCTCGGTGCTCGGGGGCTACTTCCGCGGGATCGGGATCGTCGCCCTCGCGGACAGCCTGCTGATCGGCCTGGCCCTCTGGCTGATCGGCGTCCCGCTCGTGCTGCCGCTCGCGGTGCTCGTCTTCCTGGGCGCGTTCTTTCCAATTGTGGGCGCGCTCGTGACCGGCGCGCTCGGCGTGCTCGTCGCGCTCGTGGCCAAGGGTGCGTTCGCCGCGCTGCTGGTCTTGGGCGCGATCCTGCTGGTCCAGCAGCTCGAGGGGAACGTGCTCTACCCGCTCGTCGTCGGGCGCTCGCTCGACCTGCACCCGGTCGCGATCCTGCTCGGACTCACCGCCGGGGCGATCGTCGCGGGCATCACCGGGGCCCTCTTCTCCGTCCCGCTGCTCGCGGTGCTCAACGCATGGTGGGCCTACCTGCGGGAGCGTTCCGGCGGCCCCCATGACAGCCCCACCCAACCGCGGCCGGCGGCGGCGCAAGAGCAGTCCACGGCCGCCTGAGAAGCCGCCGAGCGCGGCGACATGCGAGTATCGGTCGTGTCCACAGAGCGAGTACGAAGGAGAGCCTGATGAGCTACGAGGTACCGGACCTCCCCTACCCCTACGACGCGCTCGCGCCGCACATCGACGAGCAGAC
>JBBSNQ010000269.1:0-2558 GCA_038232575.1 Solirubrobacterales bacterium
CCGAGTACTCGAGGAACTTGAGGTCGCTCTTGCTGCGGTTGAAGGTCGTGTCGGCGAGCGGGCCGACGGCGACGTCCCAGCGCGAGCGCTCGCCGCGCAGCCACTCGACGAAGCGCGGGTAGGCCGACCAGCCCCGCGGGACGGGCACCCGCCGATACCACGAGGCGCCCGTCGTAGTCGGCTCGCCACCGACGACGGAGAGCTCGACGTCGAGCCCGAACTCAGAGCGCAGATGCTCGAGCACCGGTCGCAGCAGCGCGAGATCCTGCGCGTGGGTCGTGCTTCCCACGTACAAGAGCCGTGTCGCGGCCGTGGCGGCGTGCCCGGGCGTGTCGTCGGAGTCGAGATCGGCGAGCCACAGTCGCTCGTCGAGCATGTTGGGAACCACGGCGATGCGCTCGGCCCGGCCTTCGAGCGCCCCGCGCAGTACCTCGGTGGTAACCGTGACCAGGTCGGCGGCCTCGAGCAGCGCGGACAGGCTCTCGCGATGAGCGCCGTAGAGCGGATCGGCGAGATCCTCTCCCAGAAGGGCGTCGTCGCGCTCGACGACGAGGGGCACACCCCTCGAGCGGACCTCCGCGATGAACCGGCTCGTCGCCTCGGGCGAGATCGCCGTGCGCTGCACCAGCGCGAGCTCGGCCGAGGGGGGCAGCCGGGCGGGCCGGTCCCGCGTCACGAGCTCGGCGCCGATCCGCGGCCTGATCGTGGGATGTGCCAGCCGGCGAAGCACACGGACGTGCGTCGAGCCGGGGTAGTGCCCACCTCCCCCGGGCACGAAGGCCGCGAGCTCGAGCCCCCCGACACGCGCCCGCGGCGGCCTCGGCACGCCGTCGCGCACCGCCGCCCCGTCTCGGGGCGCAAAGGCGCGGTGACTCTCGAGCACCGAGTCGTAGAGCTCCTCGTACGCGCGCGCCATCGCCGCGACGCTCGGCAGGCCCGCGGCGGTTGCGCGCTCGGCTTCCCGCCGGTACGTCGCCGGATCGCCGGCGATCTCGAGGATGCGCGCGTAGCCGGTGCGCGGGTCGCCGACGGGTAGCGCCCACCCGCCGCCGTGCTCGCGCACGCGTTCGCCGAGCGCGCCGATGTCGGTCACGAGCACCGGCACCCCGGCCGCCCACGCCTCGGTGAGGATGTGGTTGTAGGTCTCCGCCCAGATCGAGAAGATCCCGACGAAGGCCGGGCCGATCTCCCCGACGCGCTCGGCGAACGAGCTGCGCGCGTACGGCCCATGGACGATCCCCAGATCGGCGTACTCGTCGGGAACGGTGCCCAGGAAATGGAACTCGAGGCGATCGCCCTCGTCGGCCGCGCGCAGCGCGCGAATGTAGTCCGCCCCCTTGTGCACGTCGAGGTTCCCGGCTACGAGGATGCGCATCGGCTGGGCCCCCTCGGGTGCGACGGCCAGCCCATGCCGTTGATCGAGGTCGCGACCGTGCGGGATCACCTCGAAGCGCTTGCGCCGCAGCGACGGCAGGGAGCGCAGGTGCACGTCGCGCGCGTGGGGCGAGGTCGTGACCGCGGCGCTCGCAGTCTCGAGCATCGTGGTGACCTCGGCCCGCCACCGGTGGACGTAGCGGTGCTTGAGCGGAGGGAGGGAGCGGAGCAGCGGCGACGGGATGCGGCACTCTCCGTCGCCCGCCGTGCACAGCCCGCCGCAGTAGCGATCCTGGTCGTCGAGCAGATGGACGGTCGGGCACGAGAGGTAGTAGTCGTGGAAGGACACGACGACGGGAACGCCGAGCTCGGCGGCGACGTGCGGCAGGTCGAAGGACTGCTTCATCAGATGGCGCACGTGGACGAGCTCGATCTCCCATCTGCTCAGCACCTCTCGCGCGATGACGCGAAAGTCGGGCCGCGAGAAGTCGGTCGGCTGCCATGGCCGGTCGAGCCTCCAGCTCCTGAGCTCGACGAGCTCGCCGGCGCTGCGACGGCTGAGCCTGACCGTGCGCGTGTCCGAGGTCAGGAGGTAGGGCTCGTAGCCGTGGCCGAGCCCGCCGAGCAGGTCGCGGCTCGTCTCGATCGTCCCGCCCCCGCCCTCGTGCAGGACGAAGAGGATGCGCCGGCGCGGCCGGATGTCCTGTGCCTGGCCCGCGTCGAACGCTCGCCGGACGTTCTCGCGCACCCGGCGCATGTCCTCGGAGCGCAGGAAGTCACGCACGAGGCCGTCGTACTCGGGGTGGAGCTCGGAGACCCGCGCGCGGGCGCCCGGAAGGATCTGTGCCTTCTCGGCGCCGAAGCTCGCCTCGCGGCGATGGTGGACGAACGTGGCGTCGTCGACGACGTGGCGCCAGCCCCGCTTGAGTGCGCGCACGCAGAAGTCGTTCTCCTCGCCGTACCCACGGGGGAAGCTCTCGGCGTCGAAGGGGCCGATGTCGTCGAGCAGGGCGCGCTTGACGTACAGGCAGAAGCCGCTGCCGGTCGGCGTCTGCGGAAGCAGGTGCGAGCTCGTGTGCGCGACCAGGCGCCCCACGTCGTCCTTGGTCAGGCCCTGGGGAAGCGGATTGTCGACGGCGATCTGCGGGACCGAGAAGGCACCCGCGTGGTTGGAGATCGCCGTC
>JBBSNQ010000270.1:0-2557 GCA_038232575.1 Solirubrobacterales bacterium
TACGCGGGCCAGGGCTCATCCGCTCCGGCCGAAGGTCGGCCCGCGCCGCCCTCGAGCGGCGGTTGATCCGCGGCCGCCACGGCGCGCCGTGCTCGATCCCAAGCTGATACGCCAGGACCCCGACGGGGTCCGCGCTGCGCTCGCTCGCCGCGGCGAGGCCGAGGCGCAGGCGCTCGACGCGTTCGTCGCGCTCGACGAGCGCCGGCGCGAGCTGCTGCCCGAGCGCGAGCGTCTGCAGGCCGAGCAGAACGCCGCCAGCGAGCGGATCGGCGAGGAGAAGCGCGCCGGCCGCGACGCCGCCGCGGCGATCGCCGAGATGCAGCAGGTCGCCCCCCGGGTGAAGGAGCTCGAGGCCGAGGTCGCGACCGTCGAGGAGCAGCGCCGCGCGGCGATGGCGGCGCTCCCCAACCTTCCAGACGAGTCGGCGCCGGCCGAGGACGAGGTCCTGCGCGAGGTGGACGCGGGCGGGCGCGCCGGGCGCTCGGGACGCGACCATCTGGAGCTGCTCGGCGACCTCGTCGACCTTGAGGCGGGAGGGCGCGTGGCGGGCTCGCGCTTTGCCTACCTGAAGGGGCCGCTCGTGATGCTCGAGCTCGCGCTCGTGAGGTGGTCGCTCGAGCTGCTCTCAGAGCGCGGCTTCACGCCGGTCGTGCCGCCTGTGCTCGTGCGCGAGGAGGCGCTTTTCGGCACCGGCTTCCTACCCGATACCGAGCAGCAGATCTACAGCGTGCCGGGCGACGACCTCTATCTCGCGGGTACGTCGGAGGTGCCGCTCGCCTCGTTGCACGCCGGGGAGATCGTCGCCGCCGATGCCTTGCCGATCCGTTACGCGGGCTTCTCGCCGTGCTTTCGGCGCGAGGCCGGCGCGGCCGGCAGGGACACGCGCGGGATCTTCCGCGTGCACCAGTTCGACAAGGTCGAGATGTTCGCGTTCGTCGAGCCGTCGGAGTCGGCCGCCGAGCATGAGCGCCTGCTCGCGATCGAGGAGGAGCTGCTGCAGACGCTCGAGATCCCCTACCGCGTCGTGAGCATCGCGGTCGGCGACCTGGGCGCCTCGGCGACGAAGAAGTACGACCTCGAAGCATGGCTCCCCGGCCAGGAGCGCCACCGCGAGCTCACCTCGTGCTCGCACACGACCGACTTCCAGGCCCGCCGCTTGGACATCCGCTCACGGCCCGCCGATGGGGGCCGCCCCCAGCACCTGCACACGCTGAACGGGACCGCGGTCGCCGTCGGCCGCACGATCATCGCGCTCGTGGAGAACCACCAGCAGGAGGACGGCAGCGTGGCGATCCCCGCCGTGCTGCACGAGTTCGGCGCGCCGGCGAGGATCACGGCAGGCGCGGCGGCGGGTTCGTAGCTGGTTCGCCAGCTGAGCCGCCGCGTCCGCCCGCGCCGGCTAGAGCTGTCGCGTCCGCAGCGCCGCCCGGAACCGCCGCCCGGAGCCGCGCCCGCCTGTCGAAGCTCACGCACGGGACTCGCCACGCGTCGAACCCGCCCGCCCGCCGGATATATTGCGTGCCGATGCAGCGCCTTCGACCACTCCTCGTGATCCTCTCCGCGGTTCTGCTGATCGCGTTCGCCGGCTGCTCGCGCTCGGGCTCCTCCGAGGGTGGCGAAGAACCGGCGAAGCCCGCGGGCGCGGAGGGGGCGGCCGAGGTCAAGGGGCCGAAGGTCGAGGTCGCGCTGGACGAATGGAGCGTCGAGCCGAAGCCGGCGTCGGTAAAGGCCGGGAAGGTGACCTTCGTCGCCAACAACAGCGGAACGATGGTGCACGAGCTCGTCGTCCTGCAGACGGACACGAAGGGGGCGAACCTCCCCGTCATGGGCGCCCGCGCCGAGGAGCCCGGCGAGGTGCTGGCCGATATCGACGACATCTCGCCCGGCCAGTCGGCGATGATGACCGTCGACCTGAAGCCCGGTCACTACGTGCTCCTCTGCAACCTCCCCGGCCACTACAAGGCCGGCATGTACATCGACTTCACCGTCGAGTAGGCGTCAGCGGCGCCGCCGCCCGCGTGCTCGGTCCGTCGTCATGTGCGTGTGCCCAAGCCGGTCGCCGGCGCTGTCCGCCGTGCCCCTCGTAGGCTTCGCATCTCCGGCCGCCACGCCTCGGCGTCGTGGTGCCGCCTCGGAGGGGTGGCAGAGCGGTTGAATGCGACGGTCTTGAAAACCGTTAGGGGCTGAACGGTCCCTCGTGGGTTCGAATCCCACCCCCTCCGCTTCGCGTTTCCTAGTCCCCGCTGCAAGAAGCTCTCGAACTCCTCTGTATCGCTGTAGGGAAGACCTCGGCGCTGCGGAGTAGGTGCGCAGCTCCGCCGAGTGGCGCCGGGCGATGCTCCATCATGCGGTTCTCTGATGGCCGAAGCCGATGTCACGCTGATCTACAGTCCGGGCCCCCCGTCGTCCTACTGGGCACGGCTTGGCGCGGGCGGCTGGTGTGAGGGCTGGGGATTCTCCGCTGAAGAGGCCGTTGAAGACCTCGCCCGAGTCATCCGGGAAGTCCAGCCTCTCGATCAGATCCCCGCCCACACGCTCGCCGACCACGCTCGCCTGA
>JBBSNQ010000271.1:0-2541 GCA_038232575.1 Solirubrobacterales bacterium
GGAGACGCTGCCGGGCGCGCAGCGCGAGCGCGGCAAGTGCCACGAGCGGAGCGAGGTTCCACGCTCCCTGCAGCAGGTAGCCGGGTACCGCACCGGGCTGAAGCCCCACCTCCTGCTGTGCGACGACCGTGCCCTCGAGCAACGGACCGCCCCAGACCACGAGTGCAGCAGCCAACGCGAGCAGGCCGAGCCCGGCGAGCGCCAGCAGAAAGCGCGTTCGCCGCAGCGCAACGCTCCCGATCGCCAGGACCGGGAGCAGGAAGGCGAGCTTGAACGCGGCCGCCGCCACACCCAGCGCGCCGCCAATCGCCGATAGCCGCGTGTTGGCCCCGAGCAGCGCGGCGCCCAGCAGGAGCGGCGCGGCAAAGGTCTCGGGAGAAAGCGTCGCGTGCTCGTGAAGGGTCCAGGGTGCCAGCAACGAGGCGAGCCCTGCGAGCACGGCGGCCGGCGCGCTCGCGGAGAGGCGCCACACGGCGAGCGCCACGAGCCCACCCGTCACGGGCCCGAGCAGGGACAGCGCGGCGCGCACCCACCAGATCGAGTCCGACGCGGCCAGGATGGCCGCGCCCGCGTAGTAGAGCAGGGGCGGCTGGGCGGCTGCTATATCGGCGTAGAGCTCCCGGCCGTCCACGATCGCTCGCGCACTCGCGAGGTAGACGCCGTCGGAGAAGCTCCAGTACGACTGCCCCTGCCACACGTACTCGAGACCGGCGATGAGGACGGCGCCGGCCAGATAGACCGCCGGCCAGAAGGCGCGGCTCAGCGCGTGCGCCCGCGCGGAGGTCGTCTCCTGCGCGCCGACTCCCGCCCTCTGCTCGCCGCCACTCATCCTCAGCTCGTCGCTCCCTCGGCGGGCGGGTCGACCTTGCGCAGCCCGGGCGCGCGCACCACGCGCGTGGGCTTGAAGGGGGAGGTCCGCTCGATGTAGAAGCGGACGCCGTCGCGCCCCTCTATGGCGGCGACCGCGCTCTCCTGCCTGCGCCAGGCGAGCGCCACGATCAGGGCGTAGCCCGAGCCGATGGCCGGCACCTGCGGCAGCAGGAACGCAACCGCGATGCACACGATCGAGAACAGGGCGAGGCTCCAGAGACGGTTCACGATCAGGCGCGGCGGATCGAACTCGGGCAGCGCCGAGACGCTGCGCGCGGAAGCCAGCATGCGTTCGATCCCCCCGGACGGCGTCGAGCGGCGACCGAGGATCAAGCCGATGATCCCCGCAAGCGTCCACCAACCCAGGGCGACGTAGATCAGCGTTCTGTTGCCGTCGGCACTGATGGAGAGCACCGCGACCGCAGCGAGGCTGGTGGCCGCGCCGCCGAACAGCAGCACGGCGGTCCGGAGGAAGTCCGTCAGCGGCACGACGGCCGCCAGATGGTTGTTACCACGGCCGCGCGGGTCTGGGGGCGATTCTGGGTCGTGGGATCACCCATCTAGACGTCGGAGAGCAGCTCGAGGATCCGAGCCACGCCCTCGACACCGTCCACGACGAGGTCTGCGCGCTCGACGATCTCGAGCGGCCCCTCGAGCGACTGCACGCCCACGCGGACGGCCGCGTCGAGGGCTCCCTCCGCCACGAGCGAATCGAGCGCTGCGAACGCGTCGAGATCGGTCAGATCATCGCCGCCGAAGAGCGCCGTCCTGGCCCGGCAGCGGCGCACCAGGGTGTCCACCGCCGAGCCCTTGTCGATCGGTATCGGCGGACGGATCTCGAGCACCATGCGCCCCCAATGGGTGGCGAGGCCGGCAGCCCCGGCCTCCTCGGCGATCGCGTCGAGTCGCGTCGCAGCCGCCTGCTCATCGGGCGCGCCGCGCCAGTGGAAGGCCACCACCGGGCCCTTGTCCTCGATGCGAATCGCCAGCGCGCTCAGATCGCCGCCGTCACGGTCGGCGACGAAGTCGTGCACGGGCTCGCGCCAGCCCGCAAGGTCAGGTGGCAGTTGGGGACTGTCCGCGCCGGGCTCGAGCAGCTCCGCCCCGTGAGTCCCGGCGTAAGCGATCCCCTCCACGCCCACGATCCGGCGAGCATCCACCGCCGAGCGCCCTGAGATGCAGGCTACGCATTCGTAGCGGTCCCCGAGCGCAGCGAGGAGCTCGCGCGTCGACTCCTCCACGCGGGCGTCGACCGAGCTCTCGACGATCGGCGCCAGGGTGCCATCGACATCAAGCAGGATCGCCGCGCGCCCGGGATCCCCAGTCAGCGAGCTGAGCGCCTCGACGAGCGTGTCGGCCGTCGGACCGGGCACCGACCGTAGTATGCCGCCAGATGTCATCGAGGTCCGTCCGTCTCGCCGTGGTCGCCACGGTCGCGGGAGCGTTCAGCGGGCTCTTCGGTGTCGGCGGGGGCACCGTGATCGTTCCGCTGCTGGTGCTCTGGCTCGGCTACGGCGAGCGTGAGGCAACCGCCACGTCGCTGGCGGCGATCGCCGTCATCGCAGTGCTCGCCGCGACGCTGCACGGCGTGCAGGGAGTGGTCGACGTGCAGAAGGGCCTGCTCGTCGGCCTACCGGCCGTACTCGGCGTGGTCGCGGGAACGGCCGCACA
>JBBSNQ010000272.1:0-2522 GCA_038232575.1 Solirubrobacterales bacterium
CCGGTCAAGGCAAGATCCCTCGAGGACACGATCCGGGCGCAGCTCCAGCAGGCAAACAGCGCGCTCAGCGGCCAGCTGACCGACGTCGCGCTCCGCTACATCGGGCTGCTCGTGCGCGGCGGCCAGGTCTCGTTCCTCGGACGCCAATCCGACGTCCTCGGGCTCGAGCGCTCGGAGCAGATACTTAGGGAGGCAAAGGCCCGCCTGCCGGACGAATCGCCGGTCCGCGGGCAGCTCGACCAGGTGATCGACTTCGCGGGCCTCGCGCGCGGGAACCTCGATCTCGCCGACGAGGCGCTCGCCTCCGTCGGCTCGCCGCTCAAGGTCACGAGCACGCTCGTCGCGGGGGCGCCCTCATCGCTCAGCTCGTTCGCGGTCGCCGTCGCCGCGGCGGTCACGCTGATGTTCGTCACGCTCCTGCTCGCCGCCGGCACGCTCGCGCTCGAGCGCGAGGAGAACGCCTTCCGGCGGCTCGTGCGGGGCCTTGTCTCGCGCACCGGGCTCTTGGTCGAGAAGATCGGCCTGGCCGCCGCGTGCTCGGTGCTCGTCGCGCTCCTGATGCTGCTGGGCCTGGCCCTCTTCGTCGAGCTCGACGTCGCGCGCATCGGCTTCTGGACGCTCGCGCTCACCGCGGGCGCGCTCGCCTTCGCCGCCATGGGCGTAGCGATCGGCGCGCTGGCGCGCGAGGTGCGCGCGGCATCGCTGCTCGCCTTCATGATCTCGCTTCCGATCGCCTTCCTGGCGCTCGTGCCCTCGGGATCGGTCTCCGCGGGCCTCTACCAGGCGATCCGCGTGGTCTCGGCGGTGTTCCCCTTCGAGCCCACGCTCGCCGCCCTGCAGGCAGCCCTCGGCAGCTCGGGCACGCTCGCCGGACCGCTCGTGCACCTGGCCCTGCTTACGCTCGGCTTCGCCACGATCGGCCGCCTCGCGCTGCGACGCTTCGCCTGAGGACCCTGCGTCAGCGCTCCGCCGGCAGTAGGAGGCGAGGCTGTAGAGGATTTCGTCGGCGCTCTTGTGCCAGACGTGGGGCTTGGGGCTCGCCGGCCGAGGCCGCGCCCACGCGCCGCAGGGACCAGCCAGTAGCCGATGCCTGCGACGTCCGGCTGAGGGCGCACGGCTAGCCATAGCAGCCCGAGCGCCTCATTTGTCACAGCATCGGCGATCGCAAGCGACAGTCCCTCGCCGTCCTCAGCGCGTCGAAGCTGGCGAGCAAGAAACGCCCGGCCAGCGTCTTCTGTGTAGACGGCGGGCACGGTCGTGCCCTCGGGGATGCGCGGGTCCTTAGCCGCCTGCTCCACGCAAGTCAGGTCATCGAGCGACCACCGGCGCAGGCGAACAGCACGGTCCGTCAGCTCCGGGTCGGGATAGGCCAGTCGCACAGCGCTCAGTCTGCCCGACACACGGCGTCGAGTCGCCCGTATCAGCCGTAGCCCTCACGGCAGGTAACGGGGCGACCACCGCCTCTGGAAACCGACGTGGGATCCGCGTGGGGTGGAGGCGCCCGCGGGATCGGCCGGGCCGCCGCGTGCTCGGTGCTCGTCGCGCCCGAGTGACGACGGCTGTAATGGGTTCAACCAGCGTGGCGCGCCACGTACTCATCGAGGGCCTCGCGGCTCACATCAGCGAGGCGCCGGCCTTGCCCGGCCGCGATGGCCTCCAGGGCGGTGCGGGTGCCTGTTGTGACCCTCACCCTGACCTGCATCGAGGGGCCCTCGCCGCTGGCAGCCCCGACACGAGGCCGACCGCCGAGACGTCGACGCGCCTCGGTCGGGTCGCCTATGACCGTCGCCCGTCGGGCCTCCACGTCGGCGGCGAGCTTGTCCGCGTACTCGTCGGTGGCGGCCTTGGCTGCCTCTCTCCACGTCCACCCAGGCTCAGCGGCGATCTCCTCGGCCGTCGCGCCCATGAGCTCGGCGGCCTCCTGGTCGCTCATGGCGTCGATCTCGGCGATGTTCACCGAGGCCAAGCGCTCGGCCAGAGTCGAGCCTGGCCCTGCGGATTCGTTGTCAATCTCGGTCATGGCAGGTACCTCTTGGCATTAGCGAGCCGAAGGGGCATCGCGTGGAACACGACGAGGTCACCGGCGGCCTCGGTTGGTCGGGCGGCAAGCTCGAGCATCTGCCCGGAGGCATTGGCAACCGCGTGGCGGATCGCCTCGTCGCTGACGCCGTGGCGCCGAGCTGACCGCGTAATCCTCATATGTAGTTGTGTACCACAATACCAGGAGTGCATAGATCCGGTGGCTATCGAGGGTGACCGCGTCGGCGACGGACAGACGGGAGCACCACGCCGCCGCACGCGCGGGTGGCGACGGTGGGGACCTCGTCGCCGGCCGCGAGCGAGGGCGAAAGCGACGCACCTCACGCATTCGAGAGTCGCTACGGAACCAACGTCGCGTGAGCCCGAACCGAGCGCCGCGACGAGGGCCTCACCGGAGGCAGGCCCCGCGCAGGCAAGCGCTGGAGTGGAGGCCCCCGCAGTGTCTAGCAACTGAGGACGGTCCGCCGGCCGCCCGGCCCTAC
>JBBSNQ010000273.1:0-2500 GCA_038232575.1 Solirubrobacterales bacterium
AGGCGGTCGCCGAGGCGTTCCTCGAGGCCGTCAGCCCTGCCGGCGTGAGTGCCTCCGCGGGGGCGATCGAGGAGCTTGAGGTCCAGCACGAAGGGCGCCTTTGCGGTCAGCGGCTCGCGCTCGAGCGCGCCGAGTTCGAGGAGGGCCGGGCCCGCCGGCAGTTCGACGCCTGCGAGCCAGAGCACCGGCTCGTCGCCCGCACGCTCGAGCGCCAGCTCGAGCAGGCGCTCGCCGCGGTCGAGCTCGAGCGCAGCCAGCTCGCGGCGCTCGAGCAGGCCCGTCCGGCACCGCTCAGCGCCGAGGAGCGCCGCGCGCTCGCCCGCCTTGCGCGGAACCTGCCGCGGCTGTGGCGGGCGAAGGCGACCACCGACCGCGACCGCAAGGAGCTGCTGCGCACGCTCCTCAGCGAAGTGGTCGTCACCGTGAGAGAGCCAGAAGGACACGCCCAGCTTGAGCTCGTCTGGGAAGGCGGCGCGCGCACCGAGCTATCGGTCAGACTCAACCGTCGCGGCCCCGAGCGCCACCGCACCCCCGAGGACACCGTCGAGCTGATCCGCCGCCTCGCCGCCCATCATCCGGACCGCCAGATCGCGGCGATTCTCTCCAAGCAGGGACGGCTGACCGGCACCGGCCTCCAGTTCACCGAGCCGCGCGTTGGGCACGTGCGCAAGGCTGCCGGCATCCCCCCAGCCCCGCCGCCCGACACGAACGGCGAGGTCGTCACGATCGCCGAGGCCGCCGTCCGGCTCGAGGTCTCGACCGCGACGATCCGCCGCTGGCTGCGCGAAGGGCTCCTCCCCGCCGAGCAGGTGACACCGCATGCGCCCTGGCGGATCCGCCTCGACGCCGATATCCGCCGCCGCTTCGTGCCGGACGTTCCCGAGGGCTACCTGCCGCTCGATAAGGCCGCTCGCGCGCTCGGCGTCGCCCGCCAGACCGTGTTGCACAAGGTCCAACGCGGCGAGCTCCGAGCCGTCCACGTCACCAAGGGCCGCCGCAAGGGGCTCCGGATTCAGGTCTCCGGCGATGACACTGGACTGTTTACGCAATGAGCGAGACGAGGGGGGCAGTGTGAACCAGGATCGGGCGGGCCTAACAGGACGACGTTCTCTTTGCCGTGTAGGAAGTCGAGCTGGCCGAGGTGTTCGACGATCTGGCGCTTGACCGAGCGCTGGAAGGTGAAGTCGAACTCCTCGAGCGTCTTTCGGGCCGGGAAGCGTGCCCCCTTGATCCGCGCCTCGCCGCCGTGGGACTCGCGCGAGGCGATCTCGGTCGAGAGCACCGCCTCGAGGAAGCGCTCGTGCGACCAGGACTCCTCGCGGGCCCGCTCGGCGAGCTTGGGCATCGCCCTTGCGGCCGCTGGCGCCTTCAGCGAACGGAAGATGTGGGCGAGCTCGGAGGTCTTGCTCATGCCGGGATCAGCTCGTCGTAGCGGGCCAGCGGGCGGGTTTCGACCTCGGGCGCCCGCGGTCGACGCCGCTCGCCGCGCAGGCGGTCCAGAGCGGCCTGGTGGGCGGGATCGGTGAAGGTCAGGCCGCCGGCGAAGCAGCGAGCGTGGCGGGCTGCGAGCTCACCAGTGTCGAGCGCAACCGCGGTGAGCTCGCTCTGGCTGGCGCGGATCTCGACGCGGCGGCCAACAAGTTGCGGGTCGAGCGAGTAGTCGTTGCGGTCGCAGCGCAGGTAGGGCTGA
Organism: Solirubrobacterales bacterium; assembly: GCA_038232575.1. Taxonomy (GTDB): domain Bacteria; phylum Actinomycetota; class Thermoleophilia; order Solirubrobacterales; family Thermoleophilaceae; genus JACCZP01. Next base: position 1,691 of record JBBSNQ010000273.1, read on the forward strand.
GGCGCAACGCGAGCGATCCAGCGCCGGTCTGCGTCGGGCAGGGGGTCGGGCAGCGGCCGCATCCGCTCGCGCTCGATCGCAAGTCGCTCGGAGACGATCGCGCGGGTCGAGCGGTGCTTGCGCTGGTTGATCCGATCGGACCATCCGTCGAGCTGGCCCTGGAAGTCGGCTGGGTTGGCGAAGCTGCGGCCGGCCTCGAAGTTGCCGTGCAGGTAGCGGTGGTCGCGCTCGAGTGCGCCCTTCGCCTGGCAGTCGCCCGCCTCGAGGATGATCCAGCCGACTCCGAGCGCTCCGCAGTAGGCGGCGAAGGCGTCGGTGGGGCGCCCGCCGCCGGCATGGATCGCGCCCTCGCGGTCCCAGACGACCTTCTTCGGCAGCGCGCCGAGGCGGCCAAGGCAGCGGTTCATGCCCCAGGCGATGTCTTCGAACTCCTTGCTGAAGATCAGCGCGCCGGCGAAAGCGCGCGAGTAGGGCAGCTTCGCGGTCACGATCCAGCCGCGGCGGGTCTGCCCCCAGCCGACCGGGATCTCGCGGCGGGGCTCGGTCAGGTCGAACTGGCACAGCTCGCCCGGGCGGTAAACGGTCCGCTGAAAGCTGCGCGGCGGCGGCAAGTAGCGCGGCCGCAGCTCGCGCAGCAGCTCGTCGAGGATCGTCTGGGCGCCCGTGTAGCCGTCGAGCTGGATCTGCTCGAGCACGCGGACGCCCGAGAGGGTCGGCTCATCGCCGAGCAGGCGCTCGATCTCGGCTCGGTGGGGGTCGAGCTTCGAAACGCGCTTGGGGCGCGCTTGGTAGCTCGGGGGCTCAGGCGAG
>JBBSNQ010000274.1:0-2498 GCA_038232575.1 Solirubrobacterales bacterium
CAAGCGCCTGGAGCGCATCGTGCTCGAGGAGCGTGGCCTCGACGAGCTGGTCCGGGCGCTTGCGGCCTCGATCGGCGGCGCCGTGGTGGTGCTCGACGCCCACGGACAGACCCTCGCCCAGCGCGCGTTCCGGCGCCCGCTGCCAGAGCGTGCGCTCGAGGGGGTGCGCGAAGCGGCGCTCTCCCGCGCCACGCGCGCATCCGGCGGCGGGAACGCCGGTGAAAGCTTTGAGTTCGCGCCCGACCACCCCGACATCGCCGGGCGCTCGCTCGTGCTGGGGGTGTCCACGCGCGGACACGGAGTGCCCCAGGCGTGGCTGCTGGCGGTGCGCGACAGCGGCGGCCTGGGCGACTTCGAGCGGCTGATACTCCAGGGGGCCGTGACCGTGGTGGCACTCGAGATGATGCGCCAGCGCGCCATGCGAGACACCGAGCGCCGCCTGGCGGGCGACGTGCTTGCGGAGGCGCTCGGGACGGCCGACGGGGGCGGTCCGGCCCTCTCCGAACGTGAGCTGGCGTCACGCCTGCAACCCTTCGGAATCGGTGGCCGGGCGACGGTGTTGGTCTTCGCCTGCCCCGATCCGCTCGCGCTCGAGGCAGAGCTCGACGGCTTCATGAGCGATGCCGGCGTGGACGCCCTGGTGGCCGCCCATCGCGGCCTGCTCTGCGCGGTGGTGGACGCCTCCGAGGCAGAGCCCGACCCGATCGCGCTGGCCGCCCAGGCGCGCGAAGCCCTGGCCGCGGCAGGGCCGGCGCCGCGGGCGGCGGCCAGCCGGGTGGGTTCCACGGGCGCGCTGAGGCACAGCTTCCACGAGGCCCGCTGCGCGCTCGAGGCCGCCAGAATGCACAACGGCTCGGCGCCCGAGGTGGCCTCCCACCGCGACCTTGGCGCCTTCCATCTGCTGCTGGCAGTTCAGGACGAGGAGGCGTTGGCGCTCTACTGCGAGAGCGTGCTCGGCCCGATCGAGGACGGCGGCGGTGGGTACGGCGACGAGCTGGTGCGCTCGCTGGAGGCCTTCATCGAGCACAACGGTCAGTGGGAGAAGGCCGCGCGCGAGCTCTTCTGCCACCGCCACACCCTGCGCTACCGGATCCGCCGCGTGGAGGAGCTCACGGGCCGAGACCTGAAGTCTGCGCGCGACCGGATCGAGTTCTGGCTGGCCCTGCGCGCGCGGGAGCTGGTGGCTTGACCCGCGAGTTGAGCGTCGCGGTGCTGGGCGCCGGCGGGATCATCGCGCCCGCGATCGTGCGCGACCTGGCCGAATCCGAGGAGGTCGCACGGTTGTCGCTGCTCGACCTCGACGAGGGTCGTGCGGCGATGGTGGCCGACACCCATGGTGGCGCCAAGGCGAGCGCGCAGAGCGTCGACGCGCGTGACGGCACGCTTGCGAGGGCGCTGGCCGGCATCGACGTGCTGGTGAACGCTGCCAGCTACCGCGTGAACCTCGACGCCATGCACGCCTGCCTGGCCGCAGGCTGCCACTACATCGACCTGGGCGGTCTCTACCGGGTCACCGGCGAGCAGCTCGCGCTCGACGGGTCCTTCGCGGACGCGGATCTGCTGGCGCTGCTCGGCATGGGGTCGTCACCGGGCAAGACCAACGTGATGGCGCTACGCGCCGTGCGCGAGCTGGGCGAGACGCCGGAGCGCATCGACGTGATCGCGGGGGGGCGCGACCTCGAGCCGCCCGCCGGGCCGAGCTATCCCTACTCACCGCGCACGCTCGTGGACGAGCTGACGCTCGAGCCGATGGCCACCCGCAGCGGCCGGCCGGTCGCGCTCCAGCCGATGAGCGACGGCGGTGAGATCGACTTCGGCGAGCCGATCGGGCGGGCGCCGACCATCTACACCCTCCACTCGGAGATCCGCACGTTCGCCGAGAGCTTCGGCTGCGCCGAGGCGAGCTTTCGGCTGTCGCTCGCCCCCGCCGTGCTGGAGCGACTGAGGGGCCTGATCGGCGCCTCCGACGAGCAGATCGCCGCGGCCGGCGCCGCGGCCGTGCCCGCGTCCGCCGACACCGTCTCCGTGCACGTGATCGACGCGAGCTCTGCGAGCGCGGCCGTGAGGGTTACGGCGGTCACCGAGCCGATGGCCCAGTGGGGCATCGGCGGCAGCATCGTCTCGACCGCCGCCCCGGGCGCGGCCGCGGTGCGGCTGCTGGCGCGCGATCGCATCGAGGCGCGCGGGGCCCAGCCTCCGGAGCGATGCGTGGAGCCCGGCGACCTCTTTCCCGAGCTCGAGCGCCGCAACTGCCACATCCGAGTCGAGCGGAAGGAGGGCACGAACGCATGAAGGTCGGAGTCCCGACCGAGATCAAGCCCGACGAGTACCGCGTGGCGCTGACCCCGGCGGGAGTGCGCGAGCTGATCGAGCACGGGCACGAGGTTGTGGTGCAGGCGGGGGCCGGGGAGGGCAGCGCGATCGCCGACGCCGACTTCGAGGCCCAGGGCGCGCGCATCGCGCCCGACGCCGCGGCCGTGTTTGGCGAGGCCGAGCTG
>JBBSNQ010000275.1:0-2497 GCA_038232575.1 Solirubrobacterales bacterium
CCAGGCAACGAAGCGTTTGCGGCGGGCGCCCGCGTCGCCCAGCAGCTCCGCGAACTCGTGGTCGTAGACGATCGCCGCCGGCTTCTCGCGCTTGACAACATCGGTCAGCTGCGGTCCGGCGAAGGCCGTGTTCAGGTAGAGCGAGTGCGCGCCGAGCTTCGACGCCGCGATCGTCGCCTCGACGAAGCCGCGATGGTTGCGGCACATGATCGCGATGCCGTCGCCCTCGAGCACGCCCGCGTCGGAGAGGGCGTGCGCGAGCGAGTTCGTGCGCCTGTGGATTTGCTCGAAGCTGAGCTCGCCGCGCTCGTCGATCACGGCGGGGGCGTGCGGATGGCGGATCGCCGAGGCCGTGTAGCCGCCAGCCGGCGTGGGCCCCCAACGCGCGAGCGCGAGCCCGAGGCGCACGAGCTTGTCCGGTCGCTCGGGGCGCGCCACGCGAGTCGCGGCGAGCACGCGCGCGGCGTGGATGCCGCGGCCGAGCGCCTCGAGCGGCGCCGGGAGATCGGCGCCGTCGGCTCCCGGGCCGGCGCCCTCCACCTGGCGCCCCAGCTCCTCGAGCGACTGACGCAGGTTGCGCCTAACCAGTGGACCGGAGAACCGGTCTGAGATCGCGCTGACGATCCCGCCCGGAGCCTGGTAGGTGAAGCGCAGCATCACCTCCGTGCGCCCCTCGCCGCGCTCTCGCAGGCGCCAGCGCCCGCGCTGGTCGAGGCCCGTGATGCTCGTCCAGGCGATGTCGCCCGGCTGCTCGAACTCGACCACCTCGATCAGGCCTCCGACCTCTGCGGCGCCGACGCGCATGCGCATCGCGTAGCGCGCGCCCGTGCCGGTCTGCTGCTCCCCGACCGCCTCCCAGCGCGTCAAGCCGCTCATGAAGCGCCGGTAGGTGGAGGGGTCGCCGACCCACGCCCACACGCGCTCGCGTGAGGCGTCGATGACGATGCTCTCCTCGATGCGCAAGAGGCGCGCCGCTCTCAGCCGATCACGGGCAGCCCGCGCTCCTCGGCGAGCCCGTCAAGCGCCCTCTGCATCGTCGCCATCAGCTCGTCGTAGACCTCGTCGAGATCGGGATCCTCGCCGAAGCGCTCGCGCAGGTGGATCGGCGGCAGCGCACGCACGGAGAGCTTCGCGGGCAGCGGGATGTGCCCCGCCATGTCGCCGATGTTGATCACCCACGGCAGCGCAAGCGAGATCGGCAGCACCTTGAGGCGGAAGGTCGTGTCGAGGCGCAGCAGGCGGGCCAGGCGCTCGCCCCGGCTGAGGAAGAGGGCAGTCTCCTGACCGCCGATCGCCACCACCGGCACGAGCGGCGCGTCACGATCGAGCGCGAGGCGGATGAAGCCCTTGCGCCCGTCAAAGTCGACCCTGCTCGACTCCCACGAGGGACGATGCACCTCGTAGTCGCCGCCCGGATACACGAGCAGCGCGGCGCCGCTGTCGAGCGCCTTCTCGGCGTTGCTCGGCGACGCGGCGATCGTGCCGTACTTGCGCAGCCAGCCGAGGCCCGGCATCGTAAGCACCAGGTTGTGCGCGAGCTGGAAGAAGCGCCGCTCGACCCCGAAGTAGGTGTTGAAGGCGAGCGTGAAGACGAGCGTGTCGGGCGTCAGGTTGCCGCCCGAGTGGTTGCCGACGAGCAGCACGGGGCCCTCCGCCGGCACGTTCTCGAGGCCGCGCACGTCGGCGCGGAAGTAGAGGCTGGCGATCAGCCACAGCCGCGGCAGGGTCTCGCGGATGTAGTCGGGGTCGCGCTCGTCGAGGTCGGCGCGCGGGATGCGCTGGCGGAACTGCTCGGCGAGCCCAGAGCCGACCCAGTCGAGCGCGCGTCCGAGCTCCCCGAGGGCCCCTCGCCCGCCGCCGCCGTTGCGCGCGTCGTTCGACCGCTGCGTACCCGGCGACTGCGCCATCTAGGTTCGGCCCATCTGGGTTGAGCTCATCTAGTGGGCCTTCCCGAGACGTTCGCCCGGAGACGGCGAGGGCCAGGCGCCATCAGGCAAGGACGCAGGAGTCCGCCATAGCAGCGCTATGGCGGAGCTCCGAGGACGCCGCATGGTGGCGATCTGGCACCGCCGTAACGGGCGTAACGTTGAGAGAGGGTCCACTAGGTCGTGCGGACGATCATCACGCCGCACGGGGCGTGATGGGACACGCGGTCGGGCACCGAGCCGAGCAGGAAGCGCTTGGCGTCGGTCATCCCCTTGTTGCCGACCACGATGAGGTCTGCGCTCTGCTCCTCGGCGACCGCAATCAGCGCGTCTGAGGGCGGTCCCTGGCGCGCGTGGCGCTCGACGGTCACGCCCTGCTGCTCGATCTTCTCGGCGGCTTGCGCGAGCTGGTCCTCGACCTCCTTGGGCGGCTCCTGCGCGCCCGAGCTGCCCTCAGCCTGCCCGCCGCCGGGAGGGCCGGCGTCGTACGCGCTCACGAGGTGCACCTGCGCGCCGACCGCGCCGGCGAGATCGGCCGCCCGGCGCACGGCCTCAGCGGCCGTGGAGGATCC
>JBBSNQ010000276.1:0-2473 GCA_038232575.1 Solirubrobacterales bacterium
CTCGCTGCTCTCGCTCGCGGGTGAGGAGGCCGTTCACCGGGATTAGCTGGTGCTCGATTGAGTCTGGAGCGATTGAGTCGTGCTCGCCGAGTCGCTTGCGTGGTGCTCGATCGATGCACGGGCGTGCACGGGCGTGCTCGGACGTGCGTGAGCGGACGGTACGCTTGAAACGTGGCTGCGACGATCACATCCGTCGCGGAGGCCTGCGCCGCCGCGAAGCAGGCGTCGCGCGTGCTCGCGCGTCTCGATGCCGGCACCAAGAACGCCGCGCTCGAGGCGGTCGCGGACGCGCTCGAGCTGCGCGTGCCCGAGATCCTGAGCGCCAACGAGCAGGACATGGAGGCTGGGCGGGAGGCGGACCTGTCCGCGGCGCTGCTCGACCGCCTCGCGCTGACCGATGCGCGCGTCTGCTCGATCGCCGCGGACGTGCGGCGGATCGCGGCGCTCGAGGATCCGGTCGGGGAGGCGCTCGAGGGGCGCCAGCTCCCCAACGGCCTCGAGCTGCGCAAGCTGCGCGTGCCGCTTGGCGTCGTCGCCGTCGTCTACGAGGCGCGCCCGAACGTCACGATCGACTCGAGCGCCCTCTGCCTGAAGTCGGGCAACGCGGTCGTCCTGCGCGGATCCTCGGTCGCGGCCCACTCGAACGCCGTGCTCGCGTCCGTCGCGAGGGAGGGAATCGCGGCGGCGGGTCTGCCGGAGGCGGCGATCTCCCTCGTCGCAGGGGGAGGGCGCGACGAGCTGCGCGAGCTGGCTACGCAGACACGAACGGTCGACCTCGTGATCCCGCGCGGCGGCGAGGGCCTGAAGGCGGCGCTGGCGGAGTGCGCGACCGTGCCGGTCATGTACGCCGCGGCGGGCAACTGCCACGTCTACGTCGATGCCTCGGCCGACCTCGGCGACGCCAGGGCGATCGCACTCAACGCCAAGGTCCAGCGGCCGGGCATGTGCAACTCGGCCGAGACGCTGCTCGTGCACCGCGACGTGGCCCGGGAGTTCCTGCCCGCGGCTCTGCCCGACCTGCTCGATGCAGGCGTAGAGCTGCGTGCCGACGAGCGCGCACGCGAGGCGGCGGGCGAGCTCGCGACGCGGCTCGGCGCCGCCGAGGAGGAGGACTGGGCCACCGAGTACCTCGACCTCACGCTCGCGGTCGGCGTCGTCGACTCCGTCGAGGAGGCGATCGAGCACGTCAACACCTACGGCTCGGGCCACTCCGAGGCGATCGTGACCGATTCGACGGAGTCGGCGCACGCCTTCACCGAGGGGGTGGATGCGGCCTGTGTATACGTGAACGCCTCGACCCGCTTCACCGACGGCGGGGAGTTCGGCATGGGCGCCGAGATCGGCAACTCGACCCAGAAGCTCCACGCGCGCGGACCGATCGGCCTGCGCGAGCTGTGCACGACGAAGTACGTCGTCGAGGGGACCGGGCAGGTCAGGGCCTGAGTGCGCCTGGGCATTCTGGGCGGGGTCTTCAACCCGCCGCACGTCGGCCATCTGATCTGCGCCCAGGAGGCGCTGGTGCAGCTCGATCTCGAGCAGGTGCTCCTGATCCCGGTCGGGGAGGCCCCGCATCGAGCGGTCGAGCACGATCCGGGGGCGGAGGTGCGCCACGCTCTCTGTGAGCGCGCGGCCTCGGCCGACGAGCGCCTGGCCGTCTCGCGCATCGAGCTCGAGCGCGCTGGGCCCTCCTACACCGTCGACACGCTGGCGCACCTTCGCGCCGACCGGCCCGAGGACGAGCTCGTTCTGCTGCTCGGCGGCGACGAAGCGGCGACGCTCGGCTCGTGGCACGAGCCAGAGCAGGTGCTCGAGCTCGCGACCGTGGCGGCGGTCGAGCGGGACGGCGCTCGCCGGCAGGAAATCGCCGCGCGGCTCACGGGCCTGCGCGGTGCCGAGCGCGTCGTCTTCTTCGACATGCCGCGGATCGACGTGTCCTCTTCGCTCGTGCGCGATCGAGTCGCCCGCGGCCTGCCCGTGCGCTATCTCGTCCCCGACGCCGTGGCCGAGCTGATCGAAGGGCGCGGCCTCTACCGGGATCCGGCGGCGGTGGCGGTGCGATGAGCCAGGCATCCTCGAGGCCGCCCCAGGCACGGCCGAGCCCGCCCGATCCCGGCACGCTCGTCGAGAGCATCGCCGAGCTCGCGGCCGAGCGCAAGGCCGCCGACATCCGCGTGCTCGACCTGCGCGGGATAGTCGGCTACACCGACTACCTCGTCGTCTGCTCGGGCAGCTCCGATCGGCAGACGAAGGCGATCCACGATGCCATCCACAAGGGCCTCAAGGACCGCTACGGCCTGCTGCCCGCGCGCGTCGCCGGCGAGCGCGAGGCGCGCTGGATCCTGCTCGACTACTTCGACTGCGTCACTCACATCTTCACCCCCGAAGCGCGCGACTTCTACCGGCTCGAGCAGCTCTGGGGCGAGGCTCCGGCCCGCTCGGTGGGCTAGAGGCGGAGCTCAGCAGGGCCGAGCGC
>JBBSNQ010000277.1:0-2472 GCA_038232575.1 Solirubrobacterales bacterium
CCAGGAGAAGTCGGGCGGCGCCACGCCGCGCATCGCCTGCGCGGACCTGAGCGAGGAGGGCCGATGAAGGGGGGTCAGCGGTACGCCCTGGTCGGCGCGGCGATCGTCGTCGCGATCGTTGCCTTCGTCGTGCTCCGCCCGGGGGGCGAGGAGCCCGCGGGCGAGGGAGGCAATCCGAGCGCGCAGGGCGGGGATCGGCAGGAGAGCTCGGGCGGGGGCTCCGGTGCCGGTGGCGGCGGCGAGCCTGCTGAGCGAGCACCAGAGCCCATCGTCGTGACCGTTCGCAACGAGAAGCCTGTCGACGGCTTGGAGGAGATCGAGGTCGAGAAGGGCGAGCCCGTGCGCCTCACCGTGCGCTCCGACAGCCGCCAGGAGATCCACGTGCATGGCTACGACGTGCACAAGGACGCTGCTCCGGGCGAGCCGGCGCGCTTTCGCTTCCCCGCCGACATCGAAGGCGTCTTCGAGATCGAGCTGGAGGAGCCCGGCGTCCAGATCGCCGAGCTGAAGGTCGAGCCTTGAGGCCTGGCTCGCTACGGCTGGCCGGGAGGCGGCGGCCGCTCTGGTTCACCGCGGGCCTGACGGCCGCCCTGCTCGCGTCGATGGTCCTTATGCCCGGGCCGGCGAGCGCGCACGGCCTCGTCCAGCGGGCCGACCTTCCGATCCCCGAGTGGCTGTTCGCGTGGGCGGCGGCGGTCGTCCTGATCGTCTCGTTCGTCGCGCTGGCCGTGCTCTGGCGCGAGCCGCGGCTCGAGCGCGACGATTGGCGGCCGCTCCCGGGCGCGCTCGGCCGGGCGCCGGCGAGCCTGACCGTCGAGGTGCTGGCCGGCGCGGTCGGCGTCTTCCTCCTCGGCGTGGTCGTGTGGAGCGGGCTCTTCGGAGCGCAGATTGCGAGCGGGAACTTTGCGCCGACGTTCGTCTACGTCGTGTTCTGGGTCGGGCTCGTGCCGGCGAGCGTGCTCTTCGGCGACGTCTTCCGGGCCTTCAACCCGTGGCGGGCGATCGGCCGGGCGGTGGCTTGGGTCTCGAGCCGCGCTGCCGCCGAGCCGCTGCCGGCGCCGTTCGCCTATCCGGCTTGGCTCGGGCGCTGGCCGGCCGCCGTCGGCCTCTTTGCGTTCGCGTGGTTCGAGCTCGTGGCGGCCAACAGCGACCTGCCGAGCAACGTCGCCTACGCGACCCTCGTCTACTCCGCGGTCACCTTCCTCGGCATGGCGGCCTACGGCGTCGACGCCTGGACCGACCGCGCCGAGACGTTCTCTGTCTACTTCAACCTGTTCGCGCGCATCGCGCCCTTCGAGCAGCGCGACGGTCGCCTCGGCATGCGCCGGCCACTCGCCCGCCTCGCCGATCTGACGCCGGCGCCGGGGACGGTCGCACTGCTCGCGGTCATGATCGGCAGCGTCAGCTTCGACGGTGCCGGGGAGGGGGGCGCCTGGCAGGGGCTCGCCTTCGGCTCCTCGCGCGCGCTCGAGTCGCTCGGGCTCTCGCCGGGGCTTGCGACTCAGGTCGTCTACACGTCCGGGCTGCTGATCGCGAGCCTGCTCGTCTGGGGCCTCTACCGCCTCGGCATCGCGGGCGCGCGCAGCGTGGGCGGGGGCCTCGATTCCGAGCGCCTGTCGGGCGCTTTCGTCCACTCGCTCGTCCCGATCGCGCTCGTCTACGTCGGCGCGCACTACTTCAGCTTCCTCGTCTTCCAGGGCCAGGCGATGGCGTTCCTCGTCTCCGATCCGCTCGGAGACGGCAGCTCGAACTTCTTCGGCACCGCCCAGCAGGCGATCGACTACTCCGTGCTCGGCGGCGCAGCGATCTGGTACATCCAGGTCGGACTCGTCGTCGGCGGGCACATGGCGGCGCTGACGGTCGCCCACGATCGCGCGCTCACGCTGTACGAGCGCGCGAAGCTCGCGACGCGCTCGCAGTACTGGATGCTCGCCGTGATGGTTGCCTTCACGACGCTCGCGCTATGGCTGCTCTCGCAGGCGAACGCGTGAGCGCGCACGCGGAAAGGCGCAGCTGGGTCGAGCACGCCGAGGACGTGTTGAGGCAGGCGGGCCACCGTGCGAGCGCGCCTCGCTCGGCGGTCGTCGAAATGCTCGGCCGCCGCGACTGCGTGCTGAGCGCTCGCGAGGTCGTCGACGAGCTGCGCGGCCAGGGCCGCGATATCGGCATCGCGACCGTCTACCGCGCGTTCGAGCTGCTCGACGAGCTCGGGCTCGTGCAGCGGCTCGACGTCGGCGAGGGCGCTGCGGCCCGCTACGAGCGAGCCGACCCGAGCGGCGAGCACCACCACCATCTCGTCTGCGACAGCTGCGGGCGGATCAACGCCTTCGAGGACGCTCGCCTCGAGCGCGAGATAGACCGCGTCGCCCGCAACCTCGACTACCGGGTCGGCGGACACGACGTGATCCTGCGCGGCGAGTGCCCGAGCTGCGCGGCGGTAGGCGAGCGCGCTCGCTAGGCCCGGCGCGGCAG
>JBBSNQ010000278.1:0-2472 GCA_038232575.1 Solirubrobacterales bacterium
CAGTCAACACCCGTGTCGGGGCTGGGATCAGTAGCTCGATCGGGCGTGCCACTCCGATCGCGTAGCCCTCACGCCACGCACGTCGGCGACCTTGAGCTCGCCCATCACTGCTCGCAGGTGCTCGACCGCACGGGTCCCTCCGGAGTCCGCTCCGTAGCTGACAAAGCCCGCCGCCTTGTCGTTCCACTCGGCAAAGAGGTAGTCGATCGCGTTCTTGAGCGCTCCCGAGGCCGAGTGGTTGTACTCGGGCGTGACGAACACGAAGCCGTCGAAGGAGGCGATCTTCTGGGTCTTCTCCGCCCATCTGCGGGTGTGGGACGCGCTGTAGCTGCCCATCATCGGTGGCATCTCCTCGTCGAGCAGGGGCAGCTCGAAGTCGGCGATGTCCACGAGCTCGAAGCTCGCGTCCTCGCGGGCGGATGCGATGTCATGGACCCACTGCGCCACCTCGAGCGCCTTGCGGCCCGGGCGGGTGCTGCCTGGTGTCGCGTGCGCTACGCGCGTCCGGTTAGAGTGTTCTAAGGACCAGATGGCCACGCAGACCACCACCGAGATCGCGATGCCCGCAATGGGCGAATCGGTGACCGAGGGAACGATCCTCGAGTGGCTCGTGGCGGTCGGAGACTTCGTCGAGGCCGGTCAGACCGTCGTCGAGGTCTCGACCGACAAGGTCGACACGGAGGTGCCCGCCCCCGCCGCCGGCACGGTGACGAAGATCCTCGTCGAGGCCGACGAGACGGTGCCGGTCGGCACCGCTCTGGCCGAGCTCGACACGGCCGCGGAGCCGCCGGCAGACGGAGCGGCTAGCGAGCAGGGGAATGGCGGATTGGCTGCCGCACCCGGGCAAGCGGGAACGTCCACCCAGGGAAACGGCGCACCGCCGGTGGACGGCGATGGAGCGGCCGGCGCTGGCACCTCGAGCGGCGGTGACGACGCTGCGGCCGCAGACCGCGGTAGCGGCCCGCCCCCGGACGGCAGCAGCGGCTCGGTCGCGGACGGCAGGCGCGCCCTCGACGCCACCCCGGTGGCGAGCCGCATCGCGAGCGCGCACGGCGTCGACCTGAGCGCCATCGCCGGAAGCGGTCCCCGCGGGCGAATCCAGAAGGAGGACGTGCTCGAGGCCGTCGCGGGCAACGGGGCGCCGCCCGCCACCAAAGCCCGCGCCACGGCCGAGCCTGCACGCACCCCCCTGCGCGGACCCGCAGCGACGCTCGCGCGGTTCATGGACGCGAGCCGTCAGATCCCGACGGCCACGAGCTTCCGCACGCTGACCGTCGACGCCCTCGACGAGCGCCGCAAGGCGCTGAAGGCCGCCGGCAAGCGGCTCTCCTTCACGCACCTGATCGCCTGGGCGATCGTCGAGGCCGCGCGCGAGATGCCCGTCATGGGCCACGCGTTCGAGGAGGTGGAGGGCAAGCCGAACCGCATCGAGCCGGGTGCGCTCAGCCTCGGCCTCGCCGTCGACGTCGAGCGCGAGGACGGCACGCGCACGCTGCTCGTCCCGGTCGTGCGCGGAGCGAGCGAGCTCGACTTCCCGTCCTTCGTCGCACGCTACGACGAGCTCGTGACCGGTGCGCGCGACGGCACGCTCGAGCCCGATGCCTACACCGGCGCGAACGTGACGCTGACGAACCCCGGCGGTCTCGGCACCGTGGCGTCGGTACCACGGCTGATGCCCGGCCAAGGAACGATCGTCGCGACGGGCGCGATCGGCTATCCGCCCGGGCTCGAGAGCGTCGACCCGGACCGGCTGCGCGAGCTCGGCGTCGGGAAGGTCATGACGATGACGAGCACCTACGACCATCGCGTCATCCAGGGCGCCGAGTCGGGCTCGTTCCTCGCGCGGATCGACGCCCTGCTGAGCGGCGAGGAGGGCTTCTACGAGTCGATCTTCAGCGCGCTCGGCGTCGATGCCGCCGCCGTCCCGAGCACGGAAGCCGCCGCTGCGGAGGCCCGCACGACCCCCGGCGGACAGGCCCCCGTCACCGCCGAGGAGCCCGCACCCGAGGCAATGCGCCCCAGCGCCGCGCCGGACACCGGCCTGCTGCAGGCCGTGCAGGCCGCCTCGTCGCTCGTCAAGGCGCATCGCATGCACGGCCATCTCGCGGCGCAGCTCGATCCGCTCGGCGAGGAGCCGGTGGGCGATCCCGCGCTCAAGCCCCAGACGGTCAACCTGACGCCGGAGCTGATGCGCGCGATCCCGGCGTCGATCCTGCGCGTAGCCGTGCCGGGGCAGACGTTCGCCGATGCGCTGCCGCACCTGCAGGAGACCTACTGCGGCACGATCGCCTACGAGCTCGAGCACATATCCGATCACGAGCAGCGCGTGTGGCTGCGGCAGGCGATCGAGTCGGGGCACTACCGGCCCCAGCTCGACGGCGATCACAAGCGCCGCCTGCTCACCCGCCTGTCCGAGGTCGAGGCGCTCGAGACCTACCTGCACAAGAGCTTCCTCGGGAAGAAGCAGTTCTC
>JBBSNQ010000279.1:0-2463 GCA_038232575.1 Solirubrobacterales bacterium
GCGTTTACGCTCGCCCTCCTCGGCGCAGAGCACGGCGACGCTCAGGGCCAGGCTCGACCGGCCGGTCTCCGCGCCCGCCTCGAGCAACGCGCGCAGGCCGAGCAGGTAGTCCGACAGCGCCTCGGCCTCGAAGCGCCGGCCGCACCCCATCTCGAAGCGCGACAGCGCCCACGCCGCCGCGCCGCCGTGTGACGACTTCGAGATCGCCGCAAGGAACTGGCAGAGCTCGGCCTCCTCGCCGTCGACCAGGATCCAGGGCTCGCCGCGCGCGGCGCCGGTCGCTTCGATCTCGAACGGCTGCCAGCGCCCGTCGCCGCTGCGCCGCCACGCCAGCGCGGCGAGGGCGATCCCTCCTGGCTTCCAGAGCCTCAGCCCGGTCAGCAGCCGGCGAAAGAGCGAGGGAGCCTCTGCGGCCGGAGCCGGGTCGTCGGGGGAGACCTCCTTGGTCAACATGAGCAGAGCGTTGGGGCGCGCTCGCTCGGTGCCCGAGGCGGGGTCGCCCCAGACCGCCTCGTCGGGCGCGTCGGTGGCCTCGCCGGAGACGATGCTCATCCCGTCGCCGAGCTCGACCCGCTCGGCCTCCAGCTCCAGGCCGTAGACCGGCACGAGGACCGTCGCCGGCCGGCTCTTCTCGAACAGGGTGCGCTCGACCTCCGAGTAGACGCGCTCGAAGCGCTCCTCGGGAAAGGTGAAATCCGTGGCGTCCTCGTAGATGCGCTCGAGCATGGCCTGCAGGGCAGGCTCTGCCTCGGCCCCGCGCAGTCCGTTTACGCGCAGGTAGGCCGCTGCTCCGCTGCCTAGCGCGTGGGCGGCGGGCAGGCAGCTGTCGAGCATGCGCAGCCGCGGCCACCGTTCCGCGATGAAGTCCTGTGTGAGCGGGCGGTAGTGATAGAGGGTCGGCCCCGAGCGCGCGCTGCCCTGGTCCAGGTCGAACTCGAGCTCAGCGCCCGCGGTCTGGTCGGAGCGCAGCAGCCGCGCCGACTCCAGGGCGAAGGCCCGAAGCGCATCGTGCAGTGCGCGGTTACGCATAGGCGCGGATTCGCCATGGGAGCCACAGCTCCTCCCCGCTCTGCCACGATGGCTCGATCACCACCGGCCTTCGTACCCAGGGCGTGACTCCGCAGCTTCGAGCCTCGTATGCGGCGTGCCGCCGCGTGCACCGCCGCCACGACCCGACCTACTACTTCGCCACCCGGCGCCTGCCGGCGGAGGTGCGACCCGCGGTCCACGCCCTCTATGCGTTCGTGCGCTCGGCCGACGAGCTGGTCGACGGGCCCGACCGCGCGGCGCAACCGGCGGCACGCGAGGCAGCGCTCAATCGCCGCGAGGCCGAGCTGTGGGCGGCAGTGGCAGGCGCCGAGACCGCCGACCCGCCGATCGCTGCCCTGGTGGACGCCGCGCGGCGACACGACCTGCCGCTCGGTGAGCTCGGCGCCTACATGGACTCGATGCGCACGGACTGCGGCCCTGTGCGCATCGCGAGCTGGAACGAGCTGAAGCGCTACATGAACGGCAGCGCCGCGGCCGTGGGGAGGATCATGGCCCCGCTGCTGGGGGCGCCCAGGGAGGCCTCTGACAGCTTCGCGAGCCTCGGCATGGCCTTCCAGCTCACCAACTTCATCCGCGACGTCCGTGAGGATTGGACGCTCGATCGCATGTATCTGCCCGACGACGATCGCGCCCGCTTCGGCGTCAGCGAAGCCGAGATCGCACGCGCCGACGCGACGCCCGGCTTCAGGGCGCTGCTGGCGCTCGAGGTCGACCGCGCCCGCGAGCTGTTCGCCGAGGGCGACCTGGCGCTCGCCGCCGTCGAGCCGCGGGTGCGGCCGGGCATGAGGATGGCGCGCGCCATCTACGAGCGGGTGCTTGACCGTGTCGAGACGCTCGAGTACGACGTGCTGCGACGCCGTGCCACCCTCCCGCCGTGGGACGCCGGCCGCGCCGTGCTCGGCTCGCGGAGGGCCGCACGATGACCAGGCGCGCGACGCTCGCCCGCTCCGAGCGCACGCCGATCGATCGCCCCGAGGCCGATGTGCTGATCTGCGGCGCGAGCTTCGCCGGGCTCGCTGTGGCCCGCGAGCTGGTGGGCAGCGGCGCGGATGTGCTGCTTGTGGACCGCTACGAGATCGGTGAGCGCCAGACATCGGCGTGCGCCGCGCCCACGCACTGGCTGCACGCGATGGGCGTGGAGGGCTCGATCCGCCAGGAGATCCCATGTATGGCCTTTCACACTCCGCACGGCTCGGCGCGCTACCGCCTGCCCTGGAGCTGGTCTTCGTTCGACTACCCCGAGCTGTGCCGCCTGCTCTTCGCGCAGTGCGACGCGCGCTTCGAGATCGCGAAGGTCGAGGGCCGCGGCGCCGAGGGCACGGTGCGAACCGACCGCGGCGAGCTGCGAGCTGATCTGGTGGTGGACGCGCTGGGCTGGCGCCGGGTGCTCGCCGCGGACGGCTATCAACCCCC
>JBBSNQ010000280.1:0-2455 GCA_038232575.1 Solirubrobacterales bacterium
GCCCTCGCGTCAGCGCCGCGCCACGAGCCCCTCGTACAGCGGCATGAAGCGGTCGGCGTCGGGGCCGACGGTGAGATGGATCGCGCCCGGCTCGTAGACCCAGTCGATCACGTCCAGCGTCTTGAGCCGGTCGAGCACGTAGATGAAAGCTCGCTCTTGGCGCTTCGAGCGGAAGTCGCGCGCGATGTCGATCGCGTAGCCCGTCGTGTGCAGCGAGAACGATCGGGTGGCCTGTGAGTTCGTGCGGACGAGCTCGCGCTGGTAGAGCTCGTCGCGGACCGTGCTCGTCACCCGCAGCGTCCCGCCGCCGGCGATCAGGCGCGTCTCCTTGGCTATGTAGAGCAGTCCGGCGAGCGCCTCCGGGCGCAGCCCCTGGTAGAGCCGGGGCGACTCCCCGAGCCGGCGGGCGAGCGCGCCCATCCTCGAGTCGACCCTGTAGCCCAGGCGCCGCGGGCGGTCGGGCAGGCGCGCGAGGTCGCCGTCGTCGTAGGCGTCGCGCAGCTCGTCGGCGTCCTCGAACGACGGATTGTCCTGTTCGGGCCGGAGCACCTCCTCCGCGCTCGCCTTCGCCAGCTGCAGCCGGTTGCGGCGGCGCAGCTCCTCGCGGTCGTCGGCATAGAGGCGCATGATCTCGCGCGAGGCCTCGAGCCTGAAGAGGTAGGTTCGGGAGTCATCGCCCAGGCCGAGCAGCTTGCGGTAGGTGCGCGGGTTGCGCAGCGGCGAGGAGTCGAAGTAGAGGCGCGGGTAGGAGAGCTCGTAGGTGTCGACCGTGCCGCGCGTCGTGCGCCGCGGGCGGCGCGGCGCGATGTAGGTCTCGATCACTCCGCCGAGGTTGCCGATCCCCATGTGGTAAGAGGCGGCGGCGAGGCCCTCGCGGCCGAAGCGCCGCTCGCCGATCTCGAGGTAGCGGGCGGCCCCGTCGAGCGCACGGCGCGGGTCGAAGCGCTCGTCGATGCGGCTGCGCTCCCTACGGAGCCGGGTCATGCGGCGGGCGGCCTTGCGCCTGCGCTTGCGCGTCTTCGCTTCACGCGCACGCCTGCGGTCGCGTTCGATGCGCCGCGTGAGGGTCTTGCTGCGCTCGAGGTCGACCGACATGCCGAGCAGGGAGGTCGCGGTTCTCGGAAGGATCTGCGCCAGACCGGCGGCGCTCTCGGGATCGGGGCCGGCGATGATCTCGGGCCGGCCCGCGCTCTCGAGGAAGACGAGCGCCGTCAGCGTCTCGGCGTCGACGTCGCGGCGCTCGGCAGCCTCCTCGATCAGGTCGCGGAAGCGCAAGGTGCGCGCCGCGCTCGCCTCGACGCCGCCGGGGCTCTTGGCGTAGAGGACGTGCGCGTTGCCCCTCGCGCCGCGCTCGAGGAATTCGTCTGCGTCGCCGGGGTCGAAGGCGAACGGCTCGAAGGCGTCGATCTCCGCGCGCGTGATGCCGGCTCCTTGGCCGAGCTCGGGCAGCTGGGGTCCGGCGAGCCAGGCCCTGACGGCGAAGATCGCGGCGGCCGCCAGCGCGATCGCGACCAGCACGACGATGACGGTGCGCAGATGGGATGGCCGGTCGCTCACGTGGAGAGCCGAGCGGTCATGGGGAGCCAGCGCTCATGGGGAGCCGAGCGGTTGTGGAGAGCCGAGCGCTCATGGGGAGCCGAGTGCCCGCGCGGCGGCCGCGTCCTCGAGCCGCTCGCGGCGGCGCTGCTCCTCCTCGGAGTGAGTGAGCATCCTGGCAAAGAGCACGCAGAAGACGATCACGAGCACGATCGACTGCTCGAGCATCATCAGCGCGCCGCCCACGTTCTGATCCTCGATCGGGGTCAGGCCGAAGCCGCTCGGGACGCGCGCGTAATAGGGATAGGCGAGCGTGCTCGACCAGGTCAGGTAGAGGCCGAGCGCGGCGAGGCCGGCCTTCGCCGCCCCAACGTAGGCGAACGTGCTCAGCCCCGTGAGCCGGTGGCGCATCGGTACCGGCTGGACGAGCGGCCACCAGAGAGCCACTCCCGCGGTGAAGAACGAGGCGTGCTCGAGCACGTGCAGCGCCGGGTTCTCGATCGCCGCGACGTAGAGCGCGGGTATGTGCCAGAGGTAGAGCAGCACGAGCCAGACGGCGAGGCCGGTCAACGGGCTGGCGAACCGCCCGAGCGCGCGTTCGATCGCTACGAGCCGTCTGGTGGCGGGGCGCATGATCACCCGCGAGAGGGCCAGCAGCAGGAGCAGCGGAGCGATGTCGCCGAGCAGCACGTGCTGAGCCATGTGCGCGGAGAAGAGGCGGTCGCCGAGCGGGTCGAGAGGCGAGGCGAGCGCCACGGCGAGCACGATCAGCGCTCCGCCGAAGGCGATCGCGTGGCGCGCGCTCGCGCCGCGCGAGCCGGCCTCCCGGCGAGCGTTGCGGAAGCGCCAGCCGTAGAGCACGGCGTACAGCGCCAGGATCACGAGCACTGACGGCGCCACGCTCACGAGCATCGACGGC
>JBBSNQ010000281.1:0-2451 GCA_038232575.1 Solirubrobacterales bacterium
CGCGTCGCCGATCGTCTTGATCAGCCGTACGGGAGGTTCGACCAGGTCACGCGTCAACTCCTCGAGTCTCTCGGCCACGTCGCCCAGGGCGCCCGGGTCGACCTGCTCTCCGAGCTTGGTGAAGCCGACCAGGTCCGCGAAGCCGATCGCCACGTCCGAGGACTCGGGCATCTGCCCGCTCGCGAGCGCCGAGGCGTCCACCGCGGCCTGGCGGATGAAGGACCGCTGCTGGACGTTGAGGATGTGCTCGAGGGTGGGTCCGAGCATCGGCGTCAGCCCGCGGGAGGCCTCCGCCAGGCGCAGCGCGAGCGTGCGCTCGTCGTCGCCGGCCCGCAGAAAGGTGTTCGCGAAGACGTTGCGGATCGTGGCGGCGACCGGCAGCATGCCGCGGGCGGTCACCCGGCTGATCTCCAGGATCGCGTCGTCGTCGAGGCCCGCGTCGCGAAAGGCCTTGACCCGCTCGGCGGCCTCGAGGTCGGAGTCGTTGTAGGCGGGCTCGGAGGGGTCGGCGAGCGCCATGCCCAGCGCGCGCCATAGACGCTGAAGCAGCTCCATCTCCAAGCCGGTGCGGCGGGCGATCTCCTCGGCGGTATAGCGCGCCGGGCCACCGTCGAGGATCCGCTCGACGGGTACCAGGGCAAGGCGATGTTCCTCGGTCGCCAGCTTGAGCTCGTCGAGCTCGACGCCATCCGCGGCGAGCGCCTCGAGGAGCTCGAGCCGCGCCACACGGGCCTTGCCGTCGAGGCCGTCCAGCAGGCCGTGAGCTTCGAAGTCGGTTTCCATGGAGAGCCGCCGGGCGCGGCGGCGCGCCCAGCCTACGGGGTGGGTGAGCGCGTCCGGCAGCGAGCCTAAGTTGAGGGGGTGATCGCCAAGGTCGAGCCGCTGACCCCCGCTCGCGCGCTGCGTGGCCCTTTCGACTACCTGCTCGGCGCCGCTCACGAGGGCGTGGGCGTGGGAGCCATGCTGGTGGTGCCCTTCGGCCGCAGGCGCCTGCTGGGGGTGGTGGTGGAGGTGGCCGAGCGAAGCGAGCTCCCGCCGGAGCGCCTCGTCGAGCCGCTCACAGCGCTCGAGGCCGACGTGCCCCCGGAGCTGGTGCGCCTTGGGCTCTGGGTGGCCCGAGAGTACGTGTCCACTCCGGCCCGGGGGCTCGCGCTGGTGCTTCCGCCCGGGACGGGCACTGGCACGGGGCCGAGAATGACGCCGCGGCGGTCGCTGGTCGCCTCGATCACGGACTCCGGCCGTTCGGCGCTGGAGGGTGGAGAGCGGCTCGGCGAGCGCCAGCGGGCCGCGCTCGAGGCGCTCCACGTAGCGCCGCGGCGTGTCGCGGCGCTCGGGCGCGACAGCGGCTGCGACCACGCTGGGCTGCGCCGGCTCGAAAAGCGGGGCCTGGTGGTTTTGGAGGCGGCGCTGGAGCGGCCGGTGCGCCCGCAGCTGCGGGGAGTGGGGGCGCGGCGTGCGGAGGCGGGCCTCACGCCGGCGCAGGAAGCCGCGCTGGGCGAGGTCGTACGCAGGATGGACGCCGGCGCGGGCGCCGACCGGAGGCTGCTGCTGCACGGCGTGACGGGCAGCGGCAAGACAGAGGTCTATCTCCAGGCGGTGGCGGCCGCGCTCGATCGCGGTCGCTCGGCGATCGTGCTCGTTCCCGAGATCGCCCTCACGCCTCAGACGGCCAGCCGGTTCGTCGAGCGCTTCGGCGACTCGGTGGCCGTGCTGCACTCCCGCCTGTCCGCGCGCGAGCGCTACGACGAGTGGAGCCGGCTGCGGGCCGGTGAGGCGCGTGTCTGCGTCGGGCCGCGGTCCGCCGTGTTCGCGCCGCTCTCAGAGCTTGGGCTGATCGTGGTCGACGAGGAGCACGATGCCTCCTACAAGCAGGAGGGGGACCCCCGATACGACGCTCGGCGCGTGGCGGAGCGGCGCGTCGAGGAGTGCGGGGCGGTGCTTTTGGCGGGCAGCGCGACCCCCCGGCCCGAGAGCGTGCTCGCCTATGACCGCGTGCGACTGTCCGAGCGGGTCGACTCGCGGCCCCTGCCGACCGTGGAGCTCGTGGGGATGGCCGGAGTCTCGGGCCCGCTGCACCAGCGCACCCGCGACGCCCTCGACGAGGTCCGCCGGCGCGAGCAGAAGGCGATCGTGCTGCTCAACCGCCGCGGCTGGTCCAACTATCTGGCCTGCTCGGACTGCGGCCGGGTATGGGAGTGCCCCAACTGCGACGTGACGCTCGTGCTCCACCGCGCGGCCGCGCGGATGTCGTGCCACCACTGCGGGTACTCCGAGGGGGTGCCACGGTCATGTCCGGACTGCGGCTCGGTGTCGGTCTCGCGGCGCGGGCTCGGCACCGAGCAGCTGGGAGCCGAGCTGGAGCGGCTGGTCGCGCCGCTGCCGGTCTTTCGGCTCGATGCGGACACAGCGGCCGGCGACGGAGCGGCGGGCACTCTCGAGCGCTTCGACTCC
>JBBSNQ010000282.1:0-2450 GCA_038232575.1 Solirubrobacterales bacterium
GTCCCGATCATCCGCCCAATACTACTACAACATAGAGAGCAGATGTAGTAGTAGCAGCTAGGGTCGCCCTACGAGCCCTTGAGCTGGCGCATGAGGCCGAAGACGTCGACCTCGTCCCACGCAGCCGCGATCAGCCCGTCGGCGATCCGCAGCACCGCGCTCGAGGTGAACTCGACGCTCCGGCCCGTCGGCGCGAAGCCGAGGAACTCGCCCTCGTGGGTTCCCGTCCAGCGCTGGTGCGCCGCGACCAGATCGTCCTCGGCCAGGATCAGCAGGATCTCGTTGTGGAGGTCCGAGAAGCCGTCGAGGAAGGCCGCGACGGCCGCACGCTGACCCGAGCGTCCGCGCAGCTCGTCGTCGTGCGTGAAGTCCTCGGTCAACAGCCGCTCGACGGCGTCGAGGTCGCGCTCGTTGATCGCCTCGGCGTAGAAGCGCCGGACCAGATCCTTGTTCTCGGAGGGGCTGCTCATCGCCGCAGGAGGGATTTGATCACATCGGCGAGCCGCGCGGGCTCCTGGGCCATGAACGCGTGTCCACCGCCGGCGAAGCCTCGACCCGGCAGCCGGGCCAGCGGGCCGCGAGCGCGTCGAGGTTCTCCGGCGGAATCACGAGGTCCTCGCTGCCGTGCGCGGCAAGCACGGGCGGGGCGGCGCTCTCCGGCGGGGCCTGCTCCTCTTCGTGCCAAGCGGCCATCGCCGCCTCCTGAGCGCTCAGCGCCTGCGGCGAGAGCTCGGCCCTGGCATCGGCCACCAGCTCGCCGAACTGGCGGTCGATCTCCGGGGCGAGGTCCGGCGGGAAGAGCAGCGAGATCACTCGGGAGGCCTGCTGCCGCGGCGTGCCCGAGTGGTCGGTGAGCGCAGCCCAGACAGCCGGGGCGGCGAGCGCGGCCGCGGCGCCGCCGGGATCGGTCGACAGCAGCGCCAGCGCCTCGACGCGCTCCGGCCCTGCCTGCGTGAAATCGATGCTCGGAGCGCTCACGTGATCTGAGCCGATCGTATGCGCACGCTCTCTCTCAGAGGCCCAGGACCAGCCGGAGGGCCTCATCGACCGCGCGCAGCTCGCTTGCCTCGAGGCGTCCCGCCGATCGGCCGAGATGTTGCGCGTCCACCACCGCGGTCTGCTCGACGAGAACACGTGTCCTCGCGCCATCGATCGCGATCGTCGGGCGAAAGCTGGCAGCGGCCGCGCTCGTGGAGGTGGGTGACACCAGCGCGGTACTCAGGCCGAGCAGCTCGTCCGCCTGCACGACGACTGCATAACGACCGCCGCGCTGCTCGTGTCCGCGCGCGCCGCGGGGCGGCGGCAGGCGGAAGAGCTCGCCGCGGACCATCTCAGTCCGAGGGGCGCGGCGCCAGCTCGGCCAGCTGCTCCCGGATGACGCGCATCTCCTCGCGATCGTCCTGGTCGGCCGCCACCAGCCGCACCTCCTCGCGGATCGCGGAGCGCGCTCTTCGGCGCGCCGCGGCCTCGCGAAGCGCTGTCCGGACGGCTTCGGAATCGGTCATCCCGCCCAGTCGAACCACCTCGAGCGCTGTTTCGGAGGCCTCGTCGAGACGAACGTGAAGTGACCGCGCCACCGCGCGCAGCGTAGCATGATTCATGCTACAAACTAGCGCCAATGTGGATGCATTGGCGCCATCATGGCGCTAAGCTGGCGGCATGCCGAGCGTGCAGATCAAGAACGTCCCCGTGGACACGCACCGCGTGCTGCGGCGCCGCGCCGTTCAGGCGGGGCAGTCGCTGCAGGAGTACCTGCTCGCCCGCTTGATCGAGGACGCTGGTAGGCCAGCGCTCGACGAGGTGCTCGGACGGGCGGGCGATCGAGCGGGGGGCCGCGTCCCCTTGGCCGACGCCGCGCGTGCGCTCCGCGCGGAGCGCGACACGCGGTGATCGTCGTCGACGCCTCGATCGTCGCCTCGGCGCTCGGCGACGACGGCTCAGACGGAGAGCTGGCACGCGGGCACCTGGCTGGTCAGCGACTCCTCGCACCGGAGCTCATCGACCTTGAGGTGGCGTCTGCGTGGCGGCGCGCCGCGCGCGCGGGCCGGCTTGGCGAAAGACGAACGCAGCAAGCCCTCGCGGACCTCGCCGCACTCCCGCTCTCGCGTGCTCCCCACGCGCCCCTCATGGAACGGATCTGGGAGCTGCGCGACAACTTGACGCCCTACGACGCCGCCTACGTCGCGCTCGCGGAAGCTCTCGAAGCGTCCCTCCTCACCGCGGACCGGCGTCTTGCCCAGGCGCCTGGCCTTCGCTGCGAGGTCAGGCTCCTCCACTGACGGCGTCGTACGAGCAACAGCGGCCCTGGCCTTGACGGCCCGCTCCGGTCACCCCAAGCCCCGCCCCATCACCTGGGCTCGGTCAGCAGCAGACGGCAGCGCCTCAGGAGATCGGCGAGGGTAGCCGCGCGGAGCTCGCCGAGCCGACGCCTGACGCGCTCATGGGAGAGA
>JBBSNQ010000283.1:0-2446 GCA_038232575.1 Solirubrobacterales bacterium
CGCCGACATCGCGGTCGAACGCACTCCCGGCGAGGCCGAGCGCACGCGGCGCGAGCTCGACGAGTACCTGCGCCGCGCCTACGCGGAGGCCGGCGAGGATCGCCTCTTCCGGCGGGGCTCGGTGGTCGCCTTCTTCATGCAGCAACCGAGCGACTCGCAGACCGAGACGCTGGAGCGCTGCCTCCGGTGAGGGGAATGCGCCCGTGATCGAGTGCGCAGCGATGCGGGCGGAGGCCCGATGAGCATCCACTTGGTCGAGCTCGAGCAGACCCTGGAGGCGCCCCGCCAGGAGGCCTTCGAGCTCTTCTCCGACCCTTTCAACCTCGAGCGGATCACGCCGCCGTGGCTGCGCTTCCGCCTGCTCGCCGGGGAGCGCTTCGCGATCTCCGCCGGAACGCTGATCGAGTACCGACTGATCCTGCATGGCGTCCCGCTGCGCTGGGTGACGGAGATCGCCGCTTGGGAGCCGGGCAGGCGCTTCATCGACGTGCAGCGCACTGGCCCCTACCGGCTCTGGCACCACATCCACGAGTTCGTCGCGGACGGCGATCGCACCCTGATGCGAGACACGATCCGCTACATGCTGCCGCTCGGGCCGCTCGGCGAGGTCGCACACCGAGCATTCGTCAGGCGCGACCTCGAGCAGATCTTCGAGTTTCGCTCATCTGCAATCTCGGACCTGCTCGCGCCCGCTTCGGCGCAGCCGCTCGCGCCCGCTGCAGCGCAGGTGCTCGCGTCCGCTGCAGCGCAGCCGCTCGCGACACCTTCGGCGCAGCCGCAGCCGGATGCGTCGCCGCGGGCGCAGCGGCACGAGAGCGCTCACTTCACAAAGTAAAGTCTCCCCGAGATGAGGGTCTTCTGGCGCCTGCTCGGGTTCCTCCGCCCCTATCGCGGAGCGGTCCTCGGCTCATTCGGGCTGGCGGCCGTGGCCATGTCCGCCGGCGTGCTGATCCCGCGCCTCGTCGGCGTCGCCATCGACCGCATCCGCAGCGGCGAGGCCGACCTGTGGCCGGTCGGCCTCGCGATCGTTGCCGCGGGCGTCGCTCGGCTCATCTTCAGCGCCGCGCGAAGGCTCGTCGCCGGCAGGGTCTCGCTCGGGGTCGAGTACGACCTGCGCGGACGCCTCTACGGTCACCTGCAGTCGCTCGAGCTCGCCTTCTTCGACTTGCAGCAGACCGGGCAGCTCATCTCACGCGCGACAGTCGACCTGCAAGCGGTGCGCTTCTTCCTCGGCTATGGCCTCGTCTTCATCGTCCAGTCGCTGGTCACACTCGCCGTCGCCGCCGCGGTCATGCTCGCCGTGAACCCCGAGCTCGCGGCGATCGCCCTCGCGCCCTTCCCGCTGGTCGTGGTGCTCGCCTGGCGCTACGGGCGCCGCAACCGCCCCGCGGCGCAGGAGGTCCAGCAGCGGATCGCCGAGCTGACCGCGGAGGCCGAGGAGAACGTCTCGGGAGTCCGCGTCGTCAAGGCCTTCGCGCGCGAGGCGCGTCAGGCCGAGCGCTTCGAGCGGGCGGTCACGCGCGTCTTCCGGCAGGCGATGGTCTCGACGCGACTGCGGGCCTTCTACAACCCCTCGCTCGCCGCAATCCCGAGCATCTCGCTGGCGGCCGTGCTGCTCGTGGGTGCGCGCCAGGCGCAGGCCGGTGCGATCACCGTCGGCGAGTTCCTCGCCTTCTTCCTCTACGTGCAGCTGCTCGCCTCGCCGACCCGGATGCTGGGGGTAGCGCTCGGGATGGCCCAGCGGGCGACCGCCTCCGGTGCGCGCATTCTCGAGATCCTCGACCGGGCGCCGCGGCTCACCTCGCCCAGCGGAGCGCCGGCGCTCCCGGACGGTGGCGGGCGGGTCGAGCTGCGCGGCGTCTCGTTCGCGTTCGCCGCCGACGACGGCGCTGGCGTGCGCGACGAGGCCCACCACGTCCTCACGGGCATCGACCTCACCGTCGAGCCCGGGCGCACGGTCGCACTCGTTGGGCCGACCGGCTCGGGCAAGAGCACGCTCGCAGCGCTCGTGCCGCGCCTCTACGACGTGAGCGAAGGGTCGCTGCTGATCGATGGAGCCGACGTGCGCGAGGTCGACGTGGCCTCGCTGCGCCGTGAGATCGCACTCGTCTCCGACGAGTCGTTTCTCTTCTCGGCGAGCGTCGCGGAGAACATCGCCTACGGGCGGCCGGAGGCCTCCGACGCCGAGGTGCGCGAGGCAGCCCGCCGTGCGGACGCCGACGCCTTCATCGAAGCCATGCCGGAGGGCTACGGCACCCTCGTCGGTGAGCGCGGGCTGACGCTCTCGGGCGGCCAGCGCCAGCGAGTGGCGATCGCCCGCGCGCTCATCAGGAGCCCGCGCATCCTGATCCTCGACGACGCCACCTCGAGCATCGACGCCACGACCGAGGCCCGGATCAAGGAGGCGCTAATCGAAGTCATGCGCAGCCGCACCACCTTCGTGATC
>JBBSNQ010000284.1:0-2446 GCA_038232575.1 Solirubrobacterales bacterium
CCACGTCGCGTGGGCGCTCGGGCGCGCGGTCGAGGGCCTCGGCGACGCCTGCCGTGCGCTCGGCGTGCCTGTGGTGGGCGGCAACGTCTCGCTCTACAACGAGACCGGGGGTACGCCGATCTACCCGACGGCGATCGTGGGGATGGTCGGCTCCGTCCCCGATCCCGCGCGGGTTCCGGCCGCCGGCTTTACCGGCGAGGGGCACGCGGTCGTGCTGATCGGCGCGTTCGCTCCGGCGCTCGCGGGCTCGGAGCTCGACAAGCTCCGCGGCCGGCTCGCCGACGGCCTCCCGATCGTCGACCTCGAGGCGCAGGGAGCGGCGCTCGCCGCCGTGCGCGATGCCGTGCGCGTCGGGGAGCTCGCCTCGGCGCACGACGTCTCCGAGGGCGGGCTCGCCTGCGCCCTGGCCGAGTGCTGCGTCCTCGGCGGGATCGGCGCGCGGCTCGACCTCTCGCAGCTCGCGCGCGAGCACGGCGTCGAGGCGGCGCTGTTTGGCGAGGGGCCGGGCGGCGTTCTCGTCTCGGCGCCGTCGGAGGTGATCGACGGGCTCGCGCGCGGGCTTGGCGCCGATCCGCGCGTAGGTGTCGTCCGCCTGGGCGAGGTCGGCGGCGAGCTGCTTGAGCTCACGGCCGGCGGTGCTACCCTCAGCGTGCCGGTCACGAGCGCCCGATCCGCTTACGAACGCGGGCTGCCGGACTGCTTCCCTTGAGTCGCCCCGACGCGATTCCCAGCCGTGACGGGCCGCGCGACGAGTGCGGCGTGTTCGGCATACACGCACCCGAGTCCGATGTTGCGCGGCTCGCGTACTTCGCGCTGTTTGCGCTCCAGCACCGCGGCCAGGAGTCGGCCGGCATCGCGAGCTCCGACGGGCGCCACATCATGACCCTGCGCGAGCTCGGCCTCGTCTCGCAGGTCTTCGACGAGCCGAAGCTGCGGGCGCTCGCCGGCACGACGGCCGTCGGCCACGTGCGCTACTCGACCACCGGCTCCTCAGCCTGGGAGAACGCCCAGCCGATCTACCGCTCCGACGTGCGCGAGGTTGCGCTCGCCCACAACGGCAACCTGATCAACGCGGTCGAGCTGCACGCGGAGCTGCGCGCGCGCGGCGTCGTCTTCCGCTCGACCTCCGACTCGGAGATCATCGCCGCGCTGCTCTCTACCCACGAGGCCGAGCGGGTCGAGGACGCCGTCGCCGACATCGTGCCGCGGCTCGAGGGCGCGTTCTCGACGGTCGTCATGACCCGCGACCGCGTGGTCGCATTCCGCGACGGTGCCGGGCTACGGCCGCTCGCGATCGGGCGGATCGGGGAGCGCTACTGCGTGGCCTCCGAGTCGTGCGCGTTCGACATCCTCGGCGCCGAGCTCGTGCGCGAGGTCGCGCCGGGCGAGATGGTCTCGATCGGAGAGCACGGGCTCGAGGCGCGCCAGCTCGTCGAGGGCGCGCGGCGCGCGTTCTGCGTCTTCGAGCACATCTACTTCGCCCGGCCGGACTCGCGGCTCGAGGGGCGGCTGGTGCAGGTCTCGCGCCGGCGCATGGGCGAGATCCTCTGGCGCGAGGCGCCCGTCGAGGCCGACCTCGTGATCGCCGTGCCGGACTCGGGCAACCCGGCCGGCAACGGCTACGCGCAGGCGTCGGGCATCGCCAAGGACGACGGCCTGATCAAGAACCGCTATGTCGCGCGCACCTTCATCGAGCCCGGGCAGGAGCTGCGCAAGCACGGCCTGCGGATGAAGTTCACCCCGCTGCCGGAGATCGTCGGCGGCAGGCGCGTCGTCGTCGTCGACGACTCGATCGTGCGCGGCAACACGACGCGCCAGATCGTGGGCATGCTGCGCGGCGCCGGCGCCGCGGAGGTCCACCTGCGCATCTCGGCGCCCGCGATCCGCCATCCGTGCCACTACGGGATCGACATGTCGACGCCGCAGGAGATGATCGCCCACGAGCGCACCGACGCCGAGGTCGCCGCCGAGCTCGGTGCCGACTCGCTCGCCTACCTCTCGCTCGAGGGGGTCTATGAGGCCGTCGGGGCCTCGCGCGAGACCCACTGCGATGCGTGCTTCACCGGCGACTATCCGCTTGCGCGCAGCGGCGAGGCGAACGGCAAGTACGCGCTCGAGGAGCTCGCGGTCGTCGGTCGCTGACCTGGCGGCCGCCGCCTCCGACCCGGCCGGCAGCTGGCCTTGTCGGACCCCCGGCGCCACCTGCGCGCCAGCGGGATGGTCCTCCTCTCATCGCGGTGGGCGCGGTAGGCTGCGCTGCAGATGGCAGGCCCGACCTGGACCGATGATCGGATAGACGAGAAGATGGCTTCGATCGACCGCACGTTCGAAATGCTGCGTGACGAGCTGCACGGGCTGCGCGAGGACACTCGCGAGCAGTTCACTGCGTTGCGCTCGGACATGTCCATGCTCCAGGATCGGCTTACGCAGATCGGCTTCGGCCTGG
>JBBSNQ010000285.1:0-2442 GCA_038232575.1 Solirubrobacterales bacterium
GAGCACGATCGCTCGTCGCACCCCTGCAAGCGTAACGGGAGCGAAGCGGCCGCCCGCAGGTCCCCTCCAGCGCCGGCTGGCGGCGGACACAAGCTCGCAGCCGCTCCCTTCGGATGCGCCCGTGGTCGCCGGGCCGCGCCATAGGATCGCCTCGCCGCCGTGCCCCTCTCTCCCCTGGTATCCGCGTACGAGCAGCTCATCCTCGATCTGGATGGCACCATATACGTAGGCGAGCAGCCGACGCCGGGCGCTGTCGAGGCGCTCGACGCGCTGCGCGCCGCCGGCAAGCGCATCAGCTTCGTGACCAACGATCCTCGCTTGGCCGTCGAGGGCTACGTTCAGCGGCTCTGGCGCCTCGGCATCCGCGCCTCCGGCGCGGAGGTCGTTACCGTCGGCGCGGCCACCCAGCACCTGCTCGCCAAGACGAGCTCTGGGCGCAGCGCGTTCGTGATCGGAACCGAGGCGCTGCGCCGCCACGTCGCGGATGCCGGCCTCGCGGTCCTGAACGGAAGCGAGCGCGCCACGCACGCCGACATCGTCGTCGTTGCCGGCACCGACGAGCTCGTCTACGACGATCTGCGCGTGGCGGTGCTCGCGTTGCACCACGGAGCGGACTTCATCGCCGCCGGGCGCGACGCTACCTACCCGACGCCCGAGGGCCCGTGGCCAGGTACCGGCGCGATCCTGGCCGCCGTCGAGTACGCCGCGGGGCGCAGCGCGAAGATCGTCGGCAAGCCCGAGCCCGAGCTCTTCAGGACCGCGCTCGACCGCCTCGGACCGGGCCGCACGCTGGTCGTGGGCGATCGGCTGGAGGCCGATGTCGCCGCGGCGGCGCGCGCAGGGCTCGACGCCGCGCTCGTGCTCACGGGCGCGACGACCGCGGAGGAGGCGCACGCGGCGACCGATCCCAAGCCGGTTGCGATCGCCTCCGATCTCGGCACGCTGGTCACCGATCCCGCGCAGACCTAGAATCTCTATCCCGTGAGACGAGGCTCCCCCCCATGTGCCGCATCTTCGGCTGCGTAGCGACGACGCCTGTCGACATCGAGCATGAGCTGATCGGGGCCGAGAACCCGCTGATCCGCCAGTCCGAGCAGCACGACTCGGGCTGGGGGATGGCCGTCTACCCCCATGGCGAGGGCGAGCAGCCGCAACTCGTGCGCTTTCCGAAGGCTGCCTACGAGGACGCCGGCTTCCGCGACGCCACCGGGCTGCGCGGTCGCATCTTCAATGTCCACGTGCGGCGCGCGACGCTCGGGGGGCTCACGCTCGCCAACACGCACCCCTTCTCCATGGCCGGCTACTCCTTCGGTCACAACGGAACGGTGCTGGGGTACGCGGGCCTGCAGCGCGACGGAGTGGCACGGGCCGCGGGCGAGACCGACTCCGAGCACCTGTTCAACTTCCTGCTGCACGATCTCGATCCGGACGACGTCGTGGGATCGCTGCGGCGGATGGTCACCGAGGCGGCGGCGCTCGGCCCATTCTCCGGGCTGAACCTGCTCTTCTGCGACGGAGAGCGGCTCTACGCGTACAAGCTCGGCATCTTCAAGCTGCACTGGCTGGCGCGCCCCGGCCAGCTGCTCGTCGCTTCGGAGATGCTCACCTCCGAGCCGTGGCACTCCGTCGGACAGGACGTGCTGCTCACCCTGGATCCCGGCGATCCGGCAGAGCCGCACGCGGAGCGTCTGGTCGGGGACTCGGTGGTCGAGGAGTGCGAGATCCTCAAGTTCGAGGAGGGCTCCGAGTTGCGCGGGGCCGCGCGCGGCGCGTTCGCAGCCGAGCGTGCCGCGCGCCTGGCCGCAGCCGAGTGAGCCGGCGCTTCGCGCTGCTCGTCAACCCCGCGGCCGCGGGCGGGCGTGCGCGCGCCGCGGTGCCCCCCGTGCGGGCGGAGCTCGAGCGACTCGGTGCGGAGTATCACGTGGTCGAGACGCGCGGGACCGATCATGCCCGCGCAGAGGCCACGCGTGCAGCGGCGGCCGGCGAGACGGTGATCGCCCTCGGTGGGGACGGCCTTGTCGGGTCGCTGGCCGATGCCCTGAGCGGTACCGCCGGCGCGCTCGCGCTCGTGCCGGGCGGCCGCGGCAACGACTTCGCGCGCGTGCTCGGCATACCCGCCGATCCACGCGCTGCAGCACGTGTCGCTGTCGAGGGCGCCGAGCGCGCCGTCGACGTCGGTGAGGTCGACGGCAAGGTCTTCGTCGGGATC
This sequence comes from Solirubrobacterales bacterium, assembly GCA_038232575.1. Lineage (GTDB taxonomy): Bacteria > Actinomycetota > Thermoleophilia > Solirubrobacterales > Thermoleophilaceae > JACCZP01. The sequence continues at coordinate 2,210 of JBBSNQ010000285.1, forward strand.
GCGAGCGTCGGCTTCGACTCAGACGTGCAGGAGATCGCGAATGCGACCCGTCGCGTGCGCGGCGGGCTCGTGTACCCCTATGCGGCGCTCGTCGCGCTCTGGGGCTGGAGGCACGCGGGCTTTGAGGCGATCGTCGACGGCAGGCGCGAGCGCGTCAACGGCTACTCGGTGGCGGTCGCCAACTCGGGCGTATACGGGGGCGGCATGCGGCTGCTCCCGGACGCCGAGCTCGA
>JBBSNQ010000286.1:0-2437 GCA_038232575.1 Solirubrobacterales bacterium
AGATCCCGTCGACCGTTATGCGGAGCGTCCGCTGCAGGACCTTCACCGCCTCCCCCGTGCTGCCCACGGCGAGCAGTGTCCTCGACTGATCGGCCGCCGCCGCACGTGCGTCCGCGGATGCCGCGGAGCGCTCGGGCGAAGAGCTCGACTGGAGTCCGAGAGCCGCGAGCACCTGCGTACTGGGCGCAGTGAGCATGGCTGCGCTCATGGCGAGCGAGCCCCGCTTGCGGCGGGCGCTGTCCCGCCGACCCTGGGCGGCGAGAACGCGCCGCGTTCGCGAGCGCTCGAGCGAGCGCTCCCACATGTCATGCGAGGCCAGGTCACGGTACGCGATCTCCGCCATGCTTCTTCCCCTTCTTTCGTCGCCTGCGGGGTTAGCTGACGGGCTCGCGCTGAAAGATCGCGCTACGCCGCTCTATGGCGGCGATTCGCCCCTGCGGTATGGACCGCTACGGGTCCCCCACTCCCCGGGCCACAGACGGCTCGAGGACTCGGCAAGGTTGTCGATATCGCCGGTAGGATAACCGACGATCTGCAAAAGTTGCGTCGCTGTGCAGGTTTTTTCGAACGGGCCGCGACGATGAGGCGATTGAGGGCCCTCGCAGGGATGGCCGTCAGCCCGTGCCGAGCGGAGCGATCAGTCCCGGCCGAGTGAAGCGATCAGTCCGCGCTCGTCTGCTCCCTGAAGGTGTCGTAGGCTGGCCGCGGACGGTTGGTGCGCTCGTCGATCAAGCCGGAGTCCCAGTTCGAGTCGCCCTTCCAGTGGTAGACGTAGAAGCGCGTTATGCGCTCGCTGAGATTCGGCAGGCTGAGCAGATAGCGGAGATCGGCATCCGCCTTCTCCGGGCTCTGCCGCGTCTTCCGCTTGCGCTCGCTCACGAGACCGCCCTGCTCGGTCAGCCACACCATCGAGCGCGGGCACGAGCTGCAGGAGGTCGCCTCGAGGAAGGCCTGCAGGGAGCGGCTGCTGCGACGGCGGCCCGCTGAGTAGGCGTGCCACGCCCAGAGCCGCGGCCAGCGTCCCATACCCCCGCGATAGCGCTCGACGTAGCCGCTGCGGATGAGGGAGCCGGCGTCGACGAAGTCGCCCGCCGCCACGGCGCACGGATTGCGGCGGTCGGCGTCGCACTGGGACTGGAGGATGCTCCAGTACTCACCGGCGCGCCGCGGCCTCGTATGCGTCGGCTGGAGCCCGTGGTTGGGCTCGTTCCACGCCGTGTACCAGCGCACCTGCGGATGAGCGTCTCGGAACGCGCGCACCGCTGCCGCGTAGGCGCTTGGGGATGGCAGCACGTCCGGCGCGGCGCGGCTGCGCTGGAACGAGACCGTCGGGTCGAGCCCGGCTGCACGCGCCGACTCCATCCACTCCGCCAGCATCGCGCGCTCGACCCCGGCGTGCCTCCCGCCGCGCGTCATCAGATCCCAGGGCACGATCACGCGCGCCAGCTTCACACCCTCGAGGTCGCGGAAGCGCGGGTCGAGGAAGCTCCGCGCCTGCTCGTCCGACAGGCCCCAGCCGGCCCTCTTGGCGTCGCCTGAGCTGTGATCGCTGGCCTGCAGGGGAGGCTCGGCCAGCGCGGCCGCGAGCGCCCTGTTCTCAACCCCCTCGACGTCACTCGTGTCGCCATTCCCATCCCGGCCCGAACGACAATCGCCTGCGAGTGCGCCACCGTTGCCCTCCCCGCAGGAGCTCGAGGCATCCGGACGGCGCTGTCGCGCGCTGCGCCTGCGCGTCGCGGAGCGGGATAGGCGAGCTCGCCGCGCCGAGCTCGTGCGCGTCGAGCGCCGGGCCTCGGCGCGATCGCGTCGGTCGTCCCCGTTTGGGTCGGTGCTCTCAGCATCGGCGAGGGCATCGGCCTCGCCGTTGGAGCCATCGCCGCCGGCGACCTCGGCGCGCAGCTCGGCGAGCGGCACGAGCCTGGAGCGCGCGTGATCGCCGGACCAGGGGTGCTGGTGCGGCGAGGCAGGATGCGGCGGCGCGCTCTGCACGAGCTCGGAGGCCGCGGAGGAGGCAGCTTCGGGCGTGCCACCCGCCGGGCGATCGGCGTTCCCGCAGCCGGCATGGAGAAGCGCTGCGAGAACCGCCAACCCGAGCCCCAGCTTCGCCGAGGTCCGAGGGCGCGCGGGGGTCCGATCGCGAGCGCGCCGGTGGGTCAAATGCCGGATGATCGAGCGAGTCGAATGAACGGCGGTCGGGCGGGTGAAACGGCGGGCGGTCATCTTCTCTTTAATCGGCCCGCGCGGCGGGAGCCTTAGCCTCCAGCGGTCCGGGCAATCAGAGCGAGAGGAGAACCCCGATGAGCGAGCACTCTTTCGACGTGGTGGTGATCGGGGCGGGGCCCGCCGGCGAGGTATGCGCCGGCCGGCTCACGGCGGCCGGGCTCGAGGTCGCGATCGTCGAGTCGAACCTGGTCGGAGGCGAGTGCTCCTACTACGC
>JBBSNQ010000287.1:0-2431 GCA_038232575.1 Solirubrobacterales bacterium
CGCGCGCCCCGACAACGAGCACAGCGCGCTCTTCCACGGCTTCCCCAACTCCTACGGCACGCTCGGCTACGCGCTGCGGCTGAAGATCGAGCTCGAGCCGGTGCGGCCGTTCGTGCGGCTCGAGCACGTCCGCTTCGACGACCCCAGGGCGTGCTTCGCGGCGATGGCCGAGGTGTGCGCCGAGCCCTCCCACGCAGGCGAGCCGGTCGACTTCGTCGATGGCACGGCCTTCACCCCCGGCGAGCTCTACCTCACGCTCGGCACCTTCGTCGACAGCGCACCCGAGACGAGCGACTACACGGGGATGGAGATCTACTACCGCTCGCTCCAGCGCCGGCGCGTCGATCACCTGAGCGTGCGCGACTACCTCTGGCGCTGGGATACCGACTGGTTCTGGTGCTCGCGCGCGTTCGGCGTGCAGAACCCGCGCGTACGCCGGCTCGTCCCCAAGCGGCTGCTGCGCTCCGACACCTACTGGAAGCTCGTCGACATCGAGAAGCGCCATGGCCCGATGCGCCGGATCGACCGGCTGCGCGGCCGGCCCGAGCAGGAGCATGTCGTGCAGGACATCGAGGTGCCGATCGAGCGCGCAGGCGAGTTCTTCGACTTCCTCGCGCGCGAGATCGGGATCTGGCCGTTCTGGGTCTGCCCGCTGCGCCAGCGCGCGCCGGATGCGCGCTGGGACCTCTACCCGCTCGACTCCGGCGCGACCTACGTCAACTTCGGCTTCTGGTCGACCGTCGAGCTCGCCCCCGGCCAGCCCGACGGCACGCACAACCGCCGCATCGAGCAGGTGGTCGAGGAGCTCGGCGGGCGCAAGTCGCTCTACTCGACCTCCTTCTACGAGCGCGAGGAGTTCTGGCGCCACTACAACGGCACGCAGTACGCTGAGCTCAAGCGCACATACGACCCTGGCCATCGACTGCTCGACCTGTACGAGAAGTGCGTCGGGCGCGACTAGCAAGAGGAGAAGGGATGCAGCTCGCAGAGGTCTTCGATCACGTCACCGGATCCGGAACGGGCATCGAGTTCCACGCCTACGACGGCAGCCGCTCGGGCCCAAGCGACGCGCAGCTCCGCATCGAGATCCGCTCACCGAAGGCGGTCAGCTACCTCGTCCAGGCACGCAGCGATCTGGGCCTCGCGCGCGCCTACGTCTCCGGCGGCCTCGAGGTCCATGGGGATCTCCACGACGCGCTGCGCAGGCTCTGGCAGGCCAACTACGGCGACGTTCCGCGCACCGAGCGCCTGCGCGCGCTGCGCTCGATCGGGCTCGGGGCGCTGCGCCCGGTCGCCCCGCCTCCCGAGGAGGCGAAGGTGCGCGGCCGCCGGCACTCGAAGGCTCGCGACGCCGCCGCCATCTCCCACCATTACGACGTCTCGAACCGTTTCTACGAGCTGCTGCTCGGCCCGTCGATGGCCTACACGTGCGCGGTCTACCCCGAGCCCGACGCGACGCTCGAGGAGGCGCAGTTCAACAAGCACGACCTCGTCTGCCGCAAGCTCGGCCTACGCCCCGGCATGCGCCTGCTCGACGTCGGCTGCGGATGGGGCGGGATGGTGCTCCACGCGGCCGAGCACTACGGGGTCGAGGCGCTGGGCGTAACGCTCTCGCGCGACCAAGCTGAGTGGGCCCAGCGCGCGATCTCGGAGGCGGACCTCTCCGGGCGCGCCAAGGTGCGGATGCTCGACTACCGCGAGGTACCCGAGGGCGACTTCGACGCGGTCGCCTCGATCGGACTGCTCGAGCACGTGGGCAGGGCGAACCTGCCGGGCTACTTCGCCCTGCTCGGCGACAAGCTGCGCCCGCAGGGCCGGCTGCTCAACCACTGCATCACCCGCATCGACAACCGGCAGCCGGCGCTCAGCGAGAGCGGCTTCCTCGACCGCTACGTCTTCCCGGACGGCGAGCTCTCTTCGCCTGGTCTGATCATGTCGGCGATGCACGACGCGGGCCTCGAGCTGCGCCACGAGGAGAACCTGCGCGAGCACTACGCGCGCACGATCGCTGCCTGGGAGGACAACCTCGCCACCAACTGGGACGAGGCCGTAGCCGAGGTCGGCGAGAACAGGGCCCGCGTCTGGCGCCTCTACCTTGCCGGCTCGCGCGTCAGCTTCGAGCAGCGCGGCATCGAGCTCCACCAAGCGCTCGGCACGAAGACGATGGACGGGGCCGCGGCGATGCCGCTGCGGCCGGATTGGGAGGGAGCGGCCGCGGGGGTTTAGGGGCGCCCCCGGCCATGCATCAATCGACGCCGTCGCCGAGCGTCGCGTCCCACTCGCGCTCCTCTACCTCCACCTCGGGGTTGCCGGCATCCGCCGCAGACGCTTCGCGTTCCGAGCGGAGCGCCATCTCGCGCTCTGACTCCCCTGCCGAGGGCCCGTCACTCTTCAGCACCACGAACGGCTCGATCTCGTCGTTCTGGTCGAC
>JBBSNQ010000288.1:0-2430 GCA_038232575.1 Solirubrobacterales bacterium
GACGAGCCACAGGTAGACCAGGTCGCGGTCGTAGCGGTCGGTGCGCTCCCGTCCGTACACGTAGCGAACCGAGCTGCCCGGCGGCAGCGAGCGCTTGGCAAATGCGGATGCCTCGCTCCCGTAGCACTCGGCGCCGCCGAATACCTCGGGCGTGTCGATGCCGATCAGGCGGCTCGAGCCGAGTCCGCTCAGCACCACCGTGTCGCCGTCGGTGACGCGCTCGACGCGCGTCCGGTGTGCGCCGCTCGGCACCGGCGGGAGCTCGGGCGCTCGCGCCGCGCTGCTCGGCGTGCTCTCGCTCCCGAGAGCCGCCGGCTTCTCACGCACCGTCCCCCGTCCGGCGGGTCCGGGCCCGGGATCAAGATCGCAGCCGAGCGCGATGCTGGCCATGAGCGCCGCGCCGACGATCAGCGAAGCAGCCGCGCCGGAGCTCGCAGCCGCGCCGGAGCACACGGCCGCGGCTCGACCGCCTCCGGCACGAGCTTCGCGAGCGAGAGCGGCGCGGCAGCGGCGATCGTCACGCGCGGGATCCCCGCGCGGCAGAGCCATCGCCCTCCACGAGCAGCGACGCTCCGATCGCGCCGCCGAGGTCTCCGAGCGCCGCCACGCGCACGACGGGGGGGTTGTCGCTCGTGAACACGTGCGGCGCCATCGCCTCCTCAATGCGCGCCGCCCCCTGCTCGCCGAAGCGCACGCCGAGGCCCCCGCCGATCACGACCGCCTCGACGTCGAGCACGTTGACGGCCGAGGCGATCCCGGCGCCGAGCGCCTTGATCGCGCGCTCGAGGAGCTTCGCGGCGAGCTTGTCGTCCTGCTTCAGGGCACGTTCCCAGATGCCGCTCGTCAAGCGGTCGCGTCCGCGGCTCTCCATGATCTCGAAGAGCTTGGTCTTACGCCCCTTCTTGGCGAGCTTGCGGGCGCGCCTCTCCATCGAACCGCGTCCTGCGTAGGCCTCGAGGCAGCCCCGCCGGCCGCACGGGCAGCGCGCCCCGCCGCGCTTGACGACGACATGCCCGATCTCGCCGGCCGCTCCGCGCCCGTGCCAGGCCTCACCGCCGAGGATGAGCCCGCCGCCCACGCCCGTGCCCCAGAAGACCCCGAGAAGCGAGTCGAAGCCGCGCCCGGCGCCGAGCCTCGCCTCCGCGTCGGTCGCGACCTGGACGTCGTTGCCGAGCACGACAGTAGTGCCGAGCGCCCGGGAGAGGGTGTCGGCCAGCGGAAAGGGGTCGTCCCATCCGGCGAGATTGCCCGAGCGCGCCACCGTCCCCGCCGTTGCATCGACCTCGCCTGGTGCGCCGACGCCAACGCCCTCGAGCGTCGCCGGCTCCAGCGCCGCGGCCTGGCTGGCTTCGGCGAGCGCAGCGGCCATCGCCTCGGCGATCTGCGGCGGGCCCTCGCTCGGCGTCGGGACGCGAGCTTCGCCGAGAACCTCGTGACGGCCGCTGACGACCGCGGCTTGGATCTTCGTACCACCCAGATCGATTCCCCCGCGCGCGTTCATCTTCGACCTCGATCCGCTCGGCCGGCGTCGAGGGCGGCCGCGCCTCGGTGCTCGACATCCGGGGAAGCTCTGGCGGAACCATTGTAGGCGCCGCCACGGCGACAGTGGCCGACGCGCTGTCGATTAGCCTGCGTAACGTGAACTCGAGCGGAGCGGACCGAACCGCGCTTGTCCTCGGGGCGCGCAATCTCGGCGGCGCGATCGTCGATCAGATGCTCGCGAGCGGCTGGAGGGTGGCGGGTGTCGCTCGCAGCGAAGACACGCTCTCCAGCCTGCGCGAGCGCGGTGCGCTCGCGATCGAGGCCGATGCGGCCTCCCCCGCCGAGCTCGAGTCGGCGATCGAGCGCACGCGCGAGGAGCACGGATCGCTCGAGCTGGTCGTCAACTCCGTGACCGCGGCGAGGCCGCCAGAGGGCGGGGCCTTCGGCGGCGGACCGATCGCCGACGGCAGCCTGGAGGGCTTTCGCGGCTGGGGGAGCGCCGTCGCCGAGCAGGCGTTCGTGTTTCTCTCCGCCGGCGCACGCGGTCTCCGTGCGGGCGGTGGGAGCGGCGCGCTCGTGCAGGTCACGGGCGGCTCCTCGCGGCGGGCGATCCCCGGCAAGGGGCCGTGGGCGGCTGGCGCGTTCGCCGTGCGCGCGCTGGTGCAGGCCGCGGCGCAGGAGCTGCGCGAGGAGGGGATCCACGTCGCGCTGCTCGCCGTCGACGCGACGATCGAGTCGCCGAAGACGGCCGCGTTCACCCCGGACCAGCCGCGCGAGGCGCTCGCGAGCATGGAGGAGGTCGCCCGCGCGGTCGAGTACCTGGCCGTGCAGGGTCCCCGCGGAATGACCCACGAGCTCACGCTGACCCCGGCCGCCGAGCGCTGGGTGCCGTAGTGGCGGGTCATTCTCCGGCCGTACACCACCCGCTGTTCGCGCGCGTCTACGACC
>JBBSNQ010000289.1:0-2426 GCA_038232575.1 Solirubrobacterales bacterium
CCACGCGCCGGGCGCCTACGCCGAGCAGCTGATCGCCCAGGAGTCGCTGATGCTCGCCGTGCCCAATGGGCTCCCACCCGAGGTCGCCACGCTGACCGAGCCGATGGCCGTCGCCCTGCACGCGGTACGCCGCGGCGAGGTCGGCAAACGCCAGGTCGCGATTGTGATCGGGTGTGGGCCGGTGGGCCTCGGGGTGATCCTGATGCTCAAGGCCAGGGGCGTGCGCACGGTGGTGGCCAGCGATTTCTCTGGCGGCCGCCGTGCGCTGGCCACGGCGTGCGGCGCGGACGTGGTGGTCGATCCGGCACAGGTTTCGCCGTACGCCGCCGCGGGAGATCGCGGCCACCTCGAGAGCCTTCCGGCGGCACTCGACCTCGCCGTCGACACGCGGGAGAAGCTCGGTCGCGTGCCGGGCGTCGACTGGTGGCACCTGTGGCGTGCCGCCGAGCGACTGGGCGCGGCGCCCAAGCACCCGGTGATCTTCGAGTGCGTCGGCGTGCCGGGAGTGATCGAGGAGATCGTGGACAGCGCGCCGCTGTTCTCGCGCGTGGTGGTGGTGGGCGTCTGCGTGGGGCCGGACCGGTTCAAGCCCGCGATGGCGATCAACAAGGAGATCGACATGCGCTTCGTGGTCGCCTACACGCCGCTGGAGTTTCGCGACACCCTGCGGATGCTCGCCGAGGGTGAGGTCGACCCCCGTGTGCTGATCACCGGCGAGGTCGGGCTCGACGGGGTCGAGACGGCATTCGCCGCGCTCGGCGACCCCGAGCGCCACGCCAAGATCCTCGTCGACCCGAGCAGTACCGCCGTGCAGCCCGCCCCGGGCTGAGCACGCCCCCCCGACTTCGCGAGCCCCCGGCAGGGATCCGGCCCCCCGAGCGCGAACTGGGGGGGGATGCGAACCGGCCTTCCGTCCGTTCCCCGGCGCAGATTTGCGCGCTTTGACTCGACCCCGGCCGGATGTGAACGCCTGGAGTACCTCGAGGTTGGAGAAGACGTTGCCCTGCTCAGGCTCGCCGTGCCCGACTCCTGGGTCGATTCAGAGCGCCCCGAATTGGTGCTGACGGTAGAGCGCAAGGGTCGGATCGAGCCAGTGGCCGCGCTGCCCTCGGCCGAAGCGCCCGGCGCGACTCGCCGAGACCTCGACGGAGCTTGGGAGGCCGGTTTCTCGACGGGGCTCGACCTGGTGCGAGCCCCTGACGCGCGCTTCGCGGTGAGGATCGATGGGCAGGCCCCGATCGAACTGCCCGCGCCCACGAAGCGAGAGCCGGGCCCGCGAGTGGTGCGGGTTGCCGACGCGCCATCGGGCGAGACCGCCGATGCGCTGAGCCGCAAGTTGGCCGAGGCGGAAAAGGCGGCCGAGCGTGAGCGTCGACGCTGCAGCCTGATGCAGGCATGCCTGGAGGAGGCCCGGGGGGAGAACACCAGCGCGCGAGACGAGGCACGCGGAGCGATGCATCTGCGTGACCGGGCGCGCGCCGAGCTTGCCGAGGAGCGCGACACACTGGTCGAGGTGCGCGGTGAGCTCGCCGCGACCCGCAGCGGACTCGAGGCGGCGGTGGCTGACGCGCGGGAGGAGCTCACGCGCGAGCGCGACCAGCGCGCGCGGCTGGAGGCGAGGATCGAAGAGCTCGCACGGGACCGCGACGCCGTCCGGCTCGCCGCCAAAGCATCCCTGGCGGTTGCACACAAGCAGCGTGAGGAGCACGAAGCGGCTGCCCTGACCGAGCTCGAGCGGCGTGAAGCGGCGGTCCGGGTCGAGGCGGAGAAGGCCGTGGACGCCGCCCGCACGGAGGCGGCTCAGGCAGTGCAGGCTGCGCGTGCCGAGGTCGCCGACCGGGCCGAGGCTGAGCGCACCGAGGCGGCCAAGGCGCTCAAGGCCGACGAGGCACGCAAGGCGCTGGAGAGCCAACTCGAGGAGACCGGCCGGCGCCTGGTCGAGCAGACGGCCGCCCGGGTGGCCCGGGAAAGCGAGAGCGAGCGCGTGACCGCGGAGGTCGCAGACCTCGCCCGTGAACGCGACGAGCTGACGCAAGCGCTGCACGCATCTCAGGAAGCGGTGGCTGAGGAGAAGCGTCACAGCGCCGAGCTGACGTGCGATCTCGAGCGCGAGCGAGCGGCCGCCGAGCAGAGGATCGGCACCGCCCGCGACGAACTGGACGGTGCGCGCGGCGACCTGGAACGCTCAGACCTCGAGCGCGAACAGCTCGAGCAGGCTCTCGGAGATTCCGAGCGCCATGCGGCCGAGGTCCGCGACGAACTAAGAGCCAGCAGAGAAGCCCGCGAAGCGCTCGCCGTCGAGCTGGCAGAGGCCGAGGAGGGCGGCAGGGCCCACGGCGCCGCACTCTCGGCTGAGCTCGCCGAGGTGCGCTCAGCGGCAGAGGCTCGGGAGGCTGCCCTCGGCGAGCAGCTGAGCCGAGCCGCCG
>JBBSNQ010000290.1:0-2417 GCA_038232575.1 Solirubrobacterales bacterium
AGGCGCGCATCCAGTGCGGCGTCGTGCCCCAGCAGGACAGCCTCGACATCGAGCTGACCGCCCGCCAGAACCTCACCGTCTTCGCGCGTCTCTACCGCGTTCCGCGCGCCGAGCGGCAGGAGGCGGTCGAGCGCGCGCTCGAGCTCGCCGGACTGACCGGGCGAGCAGACTCGATCGTGGAGCAGCTCTCGGGCGGGATGCGCCGGCGCCTGCTGATCGCGCGCGGGCTCGTGCACCGCCCGCGGTTGCTGCTGCTCGACGAGCCGACGGTCGGCCTCGACCCGCAGGTGCGCCAGGAGCTGTGGTCGCTGATCGACGGCCTGCGCAGCGAGGGTGTGACCGTGCGCATGTCGACCCACTCCATCGAGGAGGCCGAGCGTCTCGCCGACACGGTTGCGGTGATGTCGCAGGGGCGGATCGTCGCGCACGGCCCGCCCGCCGAGCTCGTGCGCGAGCACGCCGGGCGCGAGACGCTCGAGGTCTACGGGCCGCCGGAGCGGCTGCGCGAGGCCGAGGCACAGGCGCTCGCGAGCGGCTGTGCGACACGCCGGAGCGGTCCGGCCGTGGCCGTGATCGGCGCCGAGCGGGCCAACGGATCCCTGCCCGCGGGGGAGCGGCGGCCGGCGAACCTGGAGGACGTGTTCGTGCTGCTGACCGGAACGGAGGTCGGATGAGCGCGCGGGCGCCGGATCGCTCTGCCTCGGTCGACCGCGCGGAGTCGCGGGCGAATGGACAGCCGGCGCGCGTACGCCGGCTCGAGCCGGCCGCGATCGCCGGGGTCATGAGCCGCGACGTGACGATGTTCGGCCGCTACTGGGTGTCGACGACGTTCTCCGCGATCGTCGAGCCGACGATCTACCTGCTCGCCTTCGGCTTCGGCCTCGGCGGCCTGATCGCGAGCGTCGCCGGGATCGACTACATCGAGTTCATCGGCACCGGCATCGTCGCGATGGCGGTCCTCTTCTCGTCGGTCTTCCCCGGCATGTTCCAGACATTCATCAGACGCCACTTCCAGCGCACCTACGACGCGATCCTGGCCGCCCCCGTCGACGTCGAGGAGCTGGTGACCGCGGAGGCCTCCTGGATCTGCCTGCGCGCGAGCGTCTACTCGATGGCGCCGCTGCTCGTGTCGATCGGCTTCGGGCTGCGGCCTGAGCCGAGCGTTGCCGTCGTGCCGCTGGTCGCGCTCCTCACCGGCTTCGGCTTCGCCTGCTTCGGCATCACGATCGCCGGCTTTGCCAACTCGATCGACAACTTCAACTACATCATCAGCGCGGTGATCACGCCGCTGTTCCTCGTCGCGGGCACCTTCTTCCCGATCGACGAGCTGCCGCACTGGGCGAGCGTCGCAGCCCAGGCGAACCCGCTGTTTCACTGCGTCGAGCTCGTGCGGCACGCGGTCTTCGGGCTGCTCGGCACGGCCGACCTCGTCCACGTGGGCGCGCTCGCGCTGTTCGCGCTCGTGACCTGGCGCCTGGCGATCTGGCGCCTGCGCTTGCGCCTGATCGACTAGCTCTCGATGAAGACCGGCGTGCCCAGCGGGACGCGCTTCATGAGCGCGCGCAGATTCGAGTTGCGCGCCCGCAGACAGCCGGTCGAGGCGGCGCTGCCGACGCTGCCGCGCTCGTAGGTGCCGTGCACCGCGATCCGGTCGCCGCCGGGCCAGTCGTCGGGCAGCTTCGGCTGCTTGGCGCTGATCGCCATGATGCAGCACCCGTACACGCCGTCGTAGGGCTTGCCGGAGAGCTTGTCGGTGACCGCGAAGCGCCCGGGCGGGGTGTCATGTCCCGCGCGGCCGACCGCGACGCTCATGCGCTGGACGATCTCGTTGCCCTCGCGCAGCTGCAGCGTGCGCCGCGAGAGGTCGACGCGGATCGAGAGCTTCGTGAAGAGCGGCTCGAGCGACGGGGAGCGCGCGTCGATCCAGGCGAGGCGCCCGTTGGGACGCTCAGCGCTCGTCACGCCGAGCCAGCGTCCGCGCATCTCGGCCACGGACAGCACGCGCTGGGAGCCGTACTTCGTCTCCGAGTCGAGGCGCTCGAAGACAGGTCCGCCCGGGCCCTTGTGCAGCAGGATCGTGCGCCCCTTGCGGACACGGGCGAGCGCGAAGCTCTTGCCATCGGCCGCCTGGCGGTAGACGGCCTCGCGCTTCAATGCCGCCGTCTCGGGCTGCGATCGCCCGGTCGCGGCGTCGGCGTCAGGCGGTGAGATCGCGGCTTCCTGACTCGCGCCGCATCCGGCCGCGCCGAGGTACGCGCAGCAGCCAAGCAGCGGGAGCAGCCGCCGGGTGCGGCCGGTGCGTGTCGCCGAGCTTGGGTCCATGCGGCTAGTCATCGGCACCAGGAGGATAGGCACGACGGCCAGCAGCGACGAACGGCAGGAGGCACGCGGTGCCCCGCCGGCTCACTCCCCGGACT
>JBBSNQ010000291.1:0-2399 GCA_038232575.1 Solirubrobacterales bacterium
CCCTCGATCTCCTCGGCGGGCAGCTCGAGCGCGCCCTCGCGCTCGGCCACGTCGACGGGCAGGTCGAGGTACTCGAAGACGCGCTCGAACAGGGCCAGCGAGCTCTGGACCTCGACGCCGACCGACAGCAGCGACTGGATCGGGAACAACAGCCGGGTCTGGAGCGTCGTAAAGGCGACGAGCGTGCCGATGGAGATCGCCGCGCCGCCGCCGGCCATGCTCAGGCCGCCGAACAGGTAGACGAGCGCGGGCATTCCCGCAAAGGCGATCTGCACCGAGGCCATCCGCCAGCGCCCGGCCATGCGCGAGCGCACCTCGATGTCGGCGAGCTCGGCTGACTCGCGCTCGAAGCGCTCGGCCAGGGCGTGCTGGCGGCCCATGGTTCGCCCCAGCAGCATACCCGAGACCGACAGCGACTCCTCGACCAGCGCCGACATGTCGGCGAGGCGGCCCTGCTTCACCCCGGTGATCCGCCGGCGCTCGTTCCCGACCTTGCGCGTGAGCCAGACGAAGAACGGCAGCAGCGCAAAGGCGAAGAGGGCGAGGCGCCAGTCGAGCAGGAACATCGCCGTGGCCGCGGCGATGACCGTGGTCACGTTGGAGACGATCGAGGTCGCCGTGGTGGTCACCACGTTCTGCACGCCGCCGATGTCGTTGGCGATCCGCGACTGGATCTCCCCGGTCCGCGTGCGGGTGAAGAAGGACAGCGAGAGCCGCTGGAGATGGCGGTACACCGCGGCGCGCAGATCGTGCATCACCCGCTGGCCGACGGTGTTCGAGAGCAGCGTCTGGGCCACTCCGAGGGCGCCGGTGGCGATGGCGATGGCGATCATGCCGAGCACCAGAAAGGCGAGCAGAGTGGTGTCGCGGGCCGGGATGGCCTGGTCGAGCACCGCGCGCAGGAGAAACGGCGAGAGGATGCCGAGGCCGGCGGAGAGGACGATCAGCGCGAGCACGGCGCTCAGGCGGCCGCGGTAGGGCCGGAAGAGGCCGAGCAGGCGGCTGCGGTCGAGCGTGCCGCGCGTTCCGTTGGCGGCGGTCTCCGCGAGCCCCGAGCGCTCGGCGCGCCTGCGCCGCAGGCGGCTCAGCACGAGCGGCCCCCACACGCGTGCGCGGCCACGCGAGTCAGATACGAGTGAAGACGGCGGCGCTCGACCTCGCTCAGCGGGGCCAACAGCTCGTCCTCGGTCTCCTCGGCCGCCCGGCGCGCCCGCTCGAGGCGCCGCCGCCCGGCGGCCGTCAGCTCGATCATGTAGCGGCGGCGATCGGCCAGGTCGCGCCGGCGCACGACGAGGCCGTCGGCCTCGAGCCCGTCGATCAGCGCGACGAGGTTGCTCGGGTGGACCCGCATGCGCTCGCCGAGGCGCCCCTGGGACATCGGCCCCGTCTCGGCCAGCCCGCTGAGCACGCCGAACTCGTGCGGACGCATCTCCAGCGCGGCCAGGGCCGAGCCGAGGCGCATGCCGGCGGCCCGGCCGAGGCGGAGGATGAGCAGGCCGCAGGCGCTCGACCCGCTCTCGGGCGCCGCGACAGCAGGCGTGGTATGCGGCCGGCGAGCGCGGGGGGAGGGAGGGCACATGCGCCAGGACGGTATCATTACCAACCGTTGGTGGCAATAACCATTCGCCGCTAAACTGATCAGAGCACCGCCGCTCCGGCGCGCTCCTCGACTCACGGAGACCAGCATGGAAACCCTCCTTCTCATCCCCCTCGACGATTCCGTCGTCTTCCCCGGCATGACCGTGACCCTCGCCGTCGACGCCGGCGACGAGGACCGCGTCCTGCTCGTTCCCCGCAAGGACGACGTCTTCGCCGACGTCGGCACCGTGGCCGAGGTCTCCGAGCAGGTGCGCCTGCCCGGCGGCGGCCGCTCCGTCGCCTTCAACGCGCTGCACCGCGGCGTCGCCGGCGCCGCCCACGCCGATCCGTCGGGCGAGCTCCGCGTCGAGGTCACCGAGCGCCCCGACGAGGCTCCCGCTCCCGCCCGCACGCGCGACCTGGAGCGCGACTACCGCGCAGTGGTCGGCGAGATCCTCGAGATCCGCGGAGACGACGGCCGCATCGCCGCTTTCGTGCGCTCGATCACCGAGGCCGGCGCGCTCGCCGACACCGCGGGCTACTCGCCCGACATCGACTACGAGGAGAAGGTCACGCTGCTCGAGACCGTCGGCGTGGTCGAGCGCCTCGAGCTGTCGCTGCGCCTCCAGCGCGAGCGGTTGACCGAGATGCAGGTCCGCAAGCAGATTCGCGACGACGTGCGCTCGGGCGCCGAGAACCAGCAGCGCGAGTACTTCCTGCGTAAGCAGATGGACTCGATTCGCAAGGAGCTCGGCGAGGACGAGGGCTCGGTCGTGGACGAGTACCGCACGAAGATCGAGGACTCCGGCATGCTCGACGAC
>JBBSNQ010000292.1:0-2392 GCA_038232575.1 Solirubrobacterales bacterium
AGGCGATCGGATCGTCTTCGGCCGGGAGGTACGCCAGCCGCTGCGGTCCGCCGAGGCGCTCGATGCGGACGCGTGAGGTGTAGGCGGGCTCGTTGGCTGAGTCGGCCATGAGGGAGCGAGTCTAACGCTCGGGGCCGGGGCCTCCAGGTGGAGCCGCACCTCCAGGATCCCCGCGCGTTCCACCGTCTCCGCGCTCCCCGCCGTCCCCTCGCCCGTCCCCGCGCGTACCCCGGCGGCCAAACAGCCGCGTGCGCTCCGGCGACTCGGCGAGGGCCGTGGCGGGCAGCCCCGCACGCTTGAGCTCCGCTTGCGCCAGCTCGCGATAGCGGCCCTCCTCGAGATCGCGCCACGGGTGCAGCGAGATTCTGCGGAGCTCGCGATAGGGAAGGTTCTGCGCGGCGCGCTCGGCCAGGAAGCGCTCGAGCGTGGGATCGCCGGCCCCCTCGCGCAGGGCCTGCCTGAGCGAGCGCAGCTCGAGCTCGCGCGAGAGCCGCGGCGGCAGGTAGAGCAACAGCAGCGGCAGCGTCGGGGCGAGCGCGATCGTGAGGCCGAGCAGCACGGCGATGGTCTGGATCGTGTCCTCGGTCGACTCGCCGCGCTCGACGACCCCGCGACCAGCCTCCCGGATGCTGTCCGCGGTGGCGTCGATCGCGCCGCCGATCAGCGGCAGGTCGAGCAGGCCAAGCGCGCGGCCCGACTCGTCGACCGCGCGTCCGAGGGTGCCGATCGTGTCGCTGAGGCGCGTCAGCTCGTTCACGAGCTCCCCCACCGTCACGCCCACGAATATCCACAGCAGCGCCCAGGAGATCGCGAGCGCGTCGAGCAGGAGCAGCAGCTTGCGGCCGGTCGGCAGCCGCAGCCGGAGCAGCAGCGCGAGCAAGGGTCTCTAGCTCCCTCGCCTGGTTTCCCGCCGCCGAGTCCCGAACACGGGTCGGCGGACGATCCTCAGCGCCTGACCAGCGTGCTGATCAACGCCCCGACGGCGAAGTAGACGAGCGCGGCGATCCCCCAGTTGACCCCCACCTCGAGCTTGCGGTTGTCGATGTCGAGCAGACCGTCGAAGGGACCGACGAGCGAGCTGCCCCACGCGAAGACCTGCTCGACGATCGGGTTCACGCGATTGGCGCCGGTCACCTTGAAGACGATCACGAGCACGAGAATCCCCGCGAGGACTCCGAAGACGATGCGTACCACCGACGCGATCAGGTTGCGTGTCTGGGTGAGCGCGCCGGGGCCCGAGGAGCTCGACTTCCCGCTGCCGGAATCGCCGTCCTTGGAGTCCCGCTTGAACATCCCGGCCATCTTCGCGCCGAAGCCCTTGCTCTCCGATCCGTTGTCGCCGTCCGACTTCTCAGACGTCGCCGTGGCCTTCCCCCCTTCGCTCGCGTCTGAGTCCTGCTGCTCACCCGACTGGGTCTGGCGGTCTTCTTCCTCGGCCACGGCCTGCTCCCCCTTGCTCTCCCTGGTTGCCTGCGCGCGCTCGCGCGCACTTCGCGCGCACTGTATATGCAGGGGCCGCGGCGTGCGGCTAGCCGGACGCGCCGAGCGCGTTAGCCGGGCAGCGACGCGGCGAAGTCGGCGAGCTTGCCCGGGTCGCGCAGCGGCGCGCCGTGGCCGAAGAGGGCGAGGCTCGGCTCGAGGCCGGCGAGCCGCTTTGCGGACTCGCGATTGCGCGCCGGATCGGGCGTCAGGTAGTCCTTGGGCATGTGCAGACCGGGAATGCCGGTGAGCACGTCGATGTTGTTGAAGACGTCGCCGGCTACCAGCACCCGGTCGGACTCGCGCCAGAACGCGAGGTGGCCGATGCTGTGCCCGGGCACCTCGAGAACGGCGAACCCAGCCACCTCGTCGCCCTCGCGCAGCGTGCGATCGACGGGATGCCCGGGGCCGACCATCGTTCGCGTGAAGAAACGCGCGACCGGATGGTCCGGCTGGCGCTGACCGATCAGCTCGGGCCGCTCGGCCGCGTCGGCGTCCGCGTGGCCGACCCAGAAGGGCAGTCCGAGGCGCTCGCAGATCGCGTGGCTCGCCCCCTGATGGTCCGGGTGGGCGTGGGTAAGCGCGTGCGCGGAGAAACGGCGGTCCCCCACCTGGCGCAGGATGCGGCGGGTGGCGTGGCGGGTCGAGGCGTCGACGAGCACGTCGCCGATCACGTAGACGTTGATCGCGTTGGGTGGAAAGCCGCTGAGCTGCCAGACGTCGTCTGCGAGCTGCTTCACGCGCGCGAGACTACTGGGAGGCCTGGCTTACCTGGGGCGGCTGGCTCACACCTGGCGGCTCGTTCACAGGGGGCGGCTCGCTCACAAGCGGGACGGCTGGCTCACGAGCTCGGACTCGCGGCTCGGACTCGCGGGACGGAGTCGGCAGCCCGCCGCCAGCCGAGCAGCCCGAG
>JBBSNQ010000293.1:0-2392 GCA_038232575.1 Solirubrobacterales bacterium
ACGAGGGCCCCGCCGGTGGCCCCGGGATGCGCGAGATGCTCGCGGTCACCGCTGCACTCGTCGGGGAGGGGATCGGCGACCGGGTTGCGCTGCTGACGGACGGGCGCTTCTCCGGCGCCACGCACGGGCTGATGGCGGGCCACGTCGCGCCCGAGGCGCCCAGGGGGGGACCGATCGCCGTTGTGCGCGACGGCGACACGGTGGTCTTCGATGTGGAGGCCCGCGAGCTGAGCCTCGAGCTCTCGGACGCGGAGATCACGGAGCGTCTCGCGAGCTACGAGCCGCCGCCGCCCCAGTGGCGGGAGGGCGTGCTCGGCAAGTACGCGCGGCACGTCGGCTCGGCGGCCGAGGGCGCCGTCACGAGCTAGAGGGGCTCCGCCGCCGGCCCTCCGTCGCCGGTCTTCTCCAAGAGAGGACGGCTCTGCCGTCAGGCGCCAGCGGCTACTTGCGGACGGCTTGGGGCTCGGCCTCGAGCTCGAGCTCCACCTCGTCCTCGAGCTCGGCATGATGTCGTACGCGTCGCTTGGGGAAGAGCGTGGGAAACGGAACCTCGCTGATCATCAGCACCGTCAGCGTGAACGCCACGGCGAGCGCGAGCCCCGGCGCCGGGCCGACCGCGGCGAGGATCGCCACCGTCACGCCGGCCGGCGGGATCGGCAGCCCGACGAAACGGCGCGGGCTTTCCACGAGCGGCAGGCGTGCGAGGCGCCAGGCCCCGCAGAGCACGAAGCCCAGGCAGACGGCGATACCCGCGATCTGGACCTCGTGCAGCAGCGCGAGGTAGAGGGCGAGCGCCGGCGCGGCGCCAAAGGAGACGACGTCGGCGAGCGAGTCGAGGTCGGCGCCAAACCCCTCGTCGTCGCGCTTCTTCACCTCACGCGCGGCCATGCCGTCCGCGGCGTCGAGGGCGGCCGCAAGGCCGACGAGACCGGCGGCCCAGCCGTACTCACCCTGCGTGGCGAGGATCAGCGCGAGAAAGCCGCAGCTGAGGCTTCCGCTGGTCATCGCGTTCGCGGGACTTATGAACTCCCTCACTACGGCTCCTCTCGTCGGTACCGCGCGAGGACGCTCACGCCCGCGCGCACACGTTGGCCGCGCCCTACCGCGACGTCTATCCGGTCGCGGGGCGCGAGCACATCGGCTCTGGAGCCGAAGTGGATCAGGCCGAGCCTCTCACCCGCGGACACGGTATCGGATTTCCGCCTCCAGGAGGTCATCCTCCTGGCCACGATCCCGGCGATCTGCACGAGCACCACCCGACCGACCGTGCCGTCAATGGCCACACGGCGGCGGCGGTTCGCCTCCGACCGGCGCATGAACGCTGGCAGCGCACGGCCGGTGAGGTCCTGCTCCATTGCGATCAGGCCGCCGATCGGACTGCGCGTCACGTGTACGTCGAGCAGCGAGAGAAAGGTGCTGATCCGCACCGCTTCGCCCCCCAGCCACGGATCGTCGACGTGCGCGACCTCGGTGACGATGCCGTCGGCCGGCGCATAGAGCACGTCGGGCTCAGTGCATGGCGGTCGCTCCGGGTCACGGAAGAAGAAGACGCACACGAGCGCCACGAGCGGCGAGAGCCATCCGACCCGCCGGCCGAGCGCGAGCAGGATGAGCTCCGCGCCGAGCGCTCGGATCACGTAGCGCCGCGCCTCGCGCAGCGCGCGCCAGCTCATTCTCGGTCGCGCGAGCTGCCGTCGGCGCCCGCGGAGCAGGCGAACAGGACTGCCGGAGGTACGTTCAGCGGCGAGATGCGGCGCCTCACCGAGGGAAAGATCCGTCTCAGATCGCGCTGGACGAGGGAAGAGTACTGGAGCACCAGGAACGTGCCATCGGAGGTCAGCGCATTTCTCGCCTCGGAGAGGACCGTGCTGCGCACCTCGCCGGGCAGTGTGGTGTAGGGCAGGCCGGAGACGATCACGTCCGCCCGCTCCTCGCCGAGATAGTCGCGCACCCGCTCGGCCGAGTCGTGCACCACGCGCAGGCGGGGATCGTGCAGCTCGCTCGCCAGCGCTTCGGCCATCGGCGCGTCGGTCTCGAAGGCCAGCAGGCGCGACTCGCCGGCGAGCCGGGCGAGGATCTCGCGCGTGTAGACGCCGGTCCCCGCCCCGAGCTCGACGACCAGGTCTGCACGCCCGAGATCTGCAAGGTCGAGCAGGTCGCGCACCGCCCGGCGCGAGGTGGGCAGGACCGCTCCGACCTCGCGCGGATTGGCTAGGAAGGAGCGCAGGAACAGCGCCCGCTCGGAGAGTCCCTTCACCGGCCCTTGCGATCCATGCGCTGGTTCACCAGGTCGCCTTCGTGACGGCGCGGTCGGCCCGCGCAGCCGATCCCGTCTCTTCCAGGAACTCGAGCAGGTGGCGGTTGAAGGACTCCGGACGCTCGAGCATCGGCG
>JBBSNQ010000294.1:0-2391 GCA_038232575.1 Solirubrobacterales bacterium
CCGGCGATAGAGCGTGGTCACGGATATCCCCGCAGATGCGGCGAGCGTGAGCCGCTCGACGCGGCGTGGATAGCTGATCGCCATCTCCGCTCCTACGAAGCCGCCCAACGAGTTGCCGACGAGCGCGATCGATCCGAGCTCGAGGGATTCGCACAGCTCCTCGACGAGTCGGCCATAGCCGGAGACGGAGACTCTGTCCGCTGGCATCTCCGAGAGGCCGAAGCCGGGCAGGTCGAGCGCGATCGCGCGGTGCCTGCGCCCGACGACGGCCAGGTTTTCGAGCCACGACTGCCAGTTGCCGCCCAGCCCGTGCACGAACACCACCGGCGGGCCCTGCGCGCTGCCGTCTGCCGGGCCGTGTCCGCCGCCGTCGGCCGCGCTGCCTGCACTGCCGTCGGCGGCGCCTGCGCTGCCCTCGACCGGGCCGTAATCGACGTAGTTGACCCCCCGGCCCGCGATCTTCGCCCGGCGCAGGTGCGGCCGCCAGTCGACCGTGCGCCAGTCGGGCTCGTCGCTGATGCCGTAGTCCTCACCTGCGCGGCCGGCCGCCCACGGCATCGCCGGGCGCACGCCCGAGGGGTACACACGCTCGAGATCGATCGGCAGGCGCCCGTTCCTCATCGAGCGCGTACGGTACATCGCCGTGGCGCGGATTGCTCTCGACATCGACTCCACCCTGCACCATTACTGGGGCCTGCTCGAGGAGGTGGCATGGCGGCGCTTCGGCGTCGAGCTGCCGTATGAGAGTCAGCGCGGGTGGGGAATCGCCACGCTGAGCGCCGCGCAGGCGCTTGCGTGCGTGCAGGAGACCCACTCGGACGAGAGCATCCTCGGCGCCGATCCCTACCCGGGTGCGGTGGAGACGGTTGCCGGCTGGCACGCCGACGGCCACTGGATCCACGTCACGAGTCATCGCGCCGACAGCGCACGTCCGGCGACCGTGCGCTGGCTCGACTCGATCGGCATGCCCTACGACGACCTCCACTGCTCGTTCGACAAGATTCCGCGCTGCGTCGAGCTCGGCATCGACGTGCTGGTCGACGACAGCCCGGTGAACATCGCCCGCGCACGCGAGGAGGGGATGCTCGCCGCGACGATCGTTCATCCGTGGAACGTCGAGCTCGTGCGCGAAGAGGGCGTCGTCGGCGCCGAGGACTGGTCCGAGCTGAGGGAGCGGCTCGCGCCCGCGCTGTCGGCCTGAGCGGCTCTCGGTCCGAATGGCTCTCCGCCTGAGCGGTTTCCGCGCCCTGCTGCCAGAATCGCCCGCATGGCGAAAGGAGCCTTGAGCACGCGCTCACCCGAGGAGCTGCGTGCCTCACCCGAGGAGCTGCGTGCATACCTGCCGGGGGTCGAGCCCGAGCGCACGACCGACGACTGGGGGCGCTCGGAGCGGGTCGAGGGCGCCCTCGACCGCACGCTCGTCGAGTTCCTCTACCGCTACTGGTTTCGCTGTGAGGTCGAGGGGATCGAGAACGTGCCGCGCGAGGGCGGCGCGCTGCTCGTCTCGAATCACTCCGGCGCTCTGCCGCCCGATGCGGCGATGATCGCGCGGGCGGTGCGCGAGGAGCATCCCGTCGGGCGCCCGCTGCACATAACGGTGGAGCACTTCTTCAAGGGCTACCCCGGCTTTTCGATGCTGCTGCCAAAGCTCGGGTGCGTCGCGGCGCACCCGGCCAATGTGCAGCGGCTGCTCTACGACGAGCAGGAGCTCGTGCTCGTCTTCCCCGAGGGCCGCAAGGGCACCGAGAAGCTCTACCGCGACCGCTACCGGCTGCGGCGCTTCGGCCGCGGCGGGTTCGTCGACGCCGCGGTCCGCGCCGGGGCGCCGATCGTTCCCGTGTGCGTCGTGGGGGCGGAAGAGGCGGCACCGGTCTTTGCGCAGCTGCGCCTGCTCGGGCGCCTCAGCGGGCTGCTCTACTTCCCGCTCACGCCGACCTTTCCGCATCTCGGGCCGCTCGGCATGGCGGGCTACCTGCCTGCCAAGTTCAGGATTCGCTTTCTCGAGCCCGTGGCCCCCGAAGCAGAGGCGGCAACGGGCGACGCCTCGCATGTCCAGACGGTGGCGGAGCAGATCAGGAGGAGCATCCAGGAGAACCTGCTCGACATGCTCAGACGCCGGAGGTCGGTATGGCTCGGCTGAGCCCTCGGCGCGTGCTGATCACCGGCCTGTCCACCTACTGGGGCGGCCGCCTTGCCGAGGCGCTCGAGACGCGACCGGAGGTCGAGACGATCGTCGGCGTCGACTCCGAAGATCCCACCCGAGAGCTCGAGCGAACGGAGTTCGTGCGCGTCGGCAACCAGCACGCGCTGCTGCGGCGGCTCGTCGCGGCGGCGGAGATCGACACCGTGATCGACTCACGGCTGGTCGTCGACTCCGCGAGCACCACGCCG
>JBBSNQ010000295.1:0-2388 GCA_038232575.1 Solirubrobacterales bacterium
CCGCCCTCCTCGCTGCAGGCATTCCTCGAGGACGCCGCAGGGCTCGGGCGCGCCGGCAAGCTGACGCGGCACGGACTCCCCACGAGCCTCGACGCCCTGCTGCAGGCCGCCGTCATGGCTCACCACTACCGCGACATGGTCGTGCTCGGCTTTCCCCCGCTGCCGCCGGCCCGGGTCCAGCGCGTGGTCATCCCCGCCCTCGCTCGACTCGGCGAGCGCCGCGGTCATCGTGCCGGGCGGTTCGCGGAGGCGGACGCCGCGGCATGAAGGCGCTGCTCTTGGTGATCGCCGCCTACCACCTGGCACTGGCCGGCTGGATGGCGCTCGCGCCCGTCTCCTTCGCCGTGCAGGTGGCCGGCTACCCGCCCCAGGCGCCGCACTTCCTCGGCGACCTGGCCACCTACAACGCAGCGTTCGCCGTCGGACTCGCCCTCGCGGCGCTGCGACCTGCGTGGCGGCTGCCCGTGCTCGCGATCGTGGCGATCCAGTTCGTGCTGCACGCCGTCAACCACCTGCTCGACATCGGCGAGACGAGTCCCGGCTACACGGGCCCCGTGAACTTCGTGCTGCTGGCGCTCGCCGCCGGTGCGCTCATCGTGCTCACGCAGCGGGCGACCAAGCAGGGTTGAGCGTCTTGCGGGCAGGATCTAGGACACGCGCGCGTCCGTGAAGGTCTTCGTCGCGGGAGCAACCGGGGCCATCGGGCGCCCGCTCGTGCGTCAGCTGCTCGCCGCGGGCCACAGAGTCACCGGCATGACGCGCTCGCGCGAGAAGGCGCGGGCGCTCGAGGCCGCTGGCGCCGAGGCGGCGGTCTGCGACGCCTTCGATCGAGACGGCGTGGCGGAGGCGATGGCGGGCGCGCGGCCGGAGGCCGTCATTCACCAGCTCACCGACCTACCGCAGGTCTACGATCTGCGCAAGCTGGAGGCGGCGTATGCGTCGAACGATCGTGTGCGCCGTGAGGCGACGCCCAACCTGATCGACGCGGCGCGCGCGGTCGGCGCACGGCGCCTTGTGGCGCAGAGCATCGCCTTCCTCTACGCGCCGACCGGCGGCTGGGTCAAGGACGAGTCCGCGCCTCCGAACGTGCAGGCACCGCCCCCCTTCGACCGCAGCGTCGAGACCATGCTCGGGGTGGAGAGGGCGATCGTGGAGGCGGGCGGGCTCGCCCTGCGCTATGGCTTCTTCTACGGCCCGGGCACCTACCACGCGCGCGACGGCAGCATCTCCGAGCAGGTGCGCCGGCGCCGCTATCCGGTCGTCGGGCGCGGCCGGGGCATGTTCTCCTTCGTGCACGTCGAGGACGCGGCTGCCGCGGCCGTCGCCGCGCTCGAGCGTGGGGCGCCCGGCGTCTACAACGTCGTCGACGATGATCCGGCGCCGGTGCGCGAGTGGCTTCCCGCCCTCGCCGAGGCGCTCGGGGCCAAGCGGCCGCTGCGCGTTCCGCTGCTGCTCACAAAGCTCGTGGCCGGCGCGCAAGCGGCCTCGTTCGCCACCGAGCTGCGCGGTGCAGCGAACGCCAAGGCCAAGCTCGAGCTCGGCTGGGAGCCGCGCTATCCAAGCTGGCGCGAGGGCTTCCGTACCGCGCTCGGCTGATCGGCAGCCTGCTGGCTCGCAGCTCCTCGAAACAGGGCTACCGTTACGGACATGAGCGAGGCGCTTCGTCTGACGATCGTCTACGAGGACGCTGGTGATGGCTGGATCGGCGCCCACATTCCTCAGGTTCGCGGCGCGATCAGCCAGGGCCGCACACGTGATGAGGCGCGCGAGAACGTGATCGACGCCCTGCGGGAGATCTTTGCGCTTCGCTTCGGTGAAGCACCGGAGTTGCCCGAGCTCGCCGACGCCGACTCGCTAGAGCTCACGATCACCGTTTGAAGCGCCGCGATCTCGAGCGTCATTTGCGGCTTCACGGCGCCGAGGAACTGCGCGAGGGATCCCGGCATTCCGTCTGGACGATCGGCGGTGCCGAATCGGAGCGCATAGCCGCAGTCCCGCGCCATCGCGAGATCAAGCAGTGGACAGCCCGTCAGATCTGCAGGGACCTCGAGATTCCACCGCCGGCTGGCTCACGCTGAGGCCACTACGCTCCACAGCATGTGTCGAAACATCCGCACGCTGTACAACTTCGAGCCGCCCGCGACGGACGACGAGATACGCGCTGCCGCGCTCCAGTACGTGCGCAAGGTGAGCGGCTCGAGTAAGCCCTCCGCGGCCAACGCCGAAGCGTTCGACCGCGCGGTCGAGGAGGTTGCGTCCACGACGGCCGATCTGCTCGGAGAGCTCGTCACGGCGGCCCCGCCAAAGGACCGCGAGCTCGAGGCGGCCAAGCACCGGGAGCGGCGCAGCAGGCAGGCCGCGGCGGCCTAGCGGCACTTTCGGGACGCG
>JBBSNQ010000296.1:0-2387 GCA_038232575.1 Solirubrobacterales bacterium
CTGAGGCTCAGCCGCCCGCTGCCGGGGC
Source organism: Solirubrobacterales bacterium (assembly GCA_038232575.1). Lineage (GTDB taxonomy): Bacteria > Actinomycetota > Thermoleophilia > Solirubrobacterales > Thermoleophilaceae > JACCZP01. Next base: position 29 of record JBBSNQ010000296.1, read on the forward strand.
CAGACCCGGCCCGACGGGGCCGGGCCCGACAGCCCGGCCGGGGGCCGAGCGCGACAGTTGCGCCTACCTCAGACGCCCGGCTCGGGTGCGCCGAGCTTGGATGACTCGCTCGGCTCGTACACCTTGCCCGGCGTCGCGCCGAGCACGAGCAGCCGCACCCCGTCTGGACCTACGTGCACCTTGCGCTTCGTGCCCGCGCCGACGCGCACGAAGGTCTCCTCATCGAGCGCGATGCGCTCGCCCTCGACGTCGAGCTCGCCCGAGCCCTGCAGCGCGATGTAGACCTCTTCCTGCCCGCTGCGGGCTTCATCGTGCTCGGGGTAGCGGTCGAAGTTCGGCGGCAGGTCCAGGATGGACATCCCGAAGGACTCGACGCCGAGCGACGCTCGCGCCCGCTTGAAGCCGCCGCCCAGGACCGCCTCCATCTCGTCGATCCGCTTCACCGTGAGGTCGCTCATCTGCTGCTCCGATCTCTAAAGTCGTCATCTGCGCCGTCGCCTTCGTTACCGGCGGCGGCGACCCGTGTGGCGGGCAATACTCTCACGGAATGCCAGCACTGCGCACGCTGCCGAGACACTCCGGGGCCGTGAGGCCCGCTTTCGTCGCGGCACTGGCGCTCGGTGTGGCGCTCGCCGCCGGCGCTCATCGCGGCGCACCACCGGCGGCTGCCCACGAGGCGCCCTCGCGCCTCGACAACGAGAACCCGCTCGACAGCGGGCTCGAGGTGCACGCGCACGAGGACGAGCACGCCCAGCGTGGCAAACGGCCGAAGAAGCACCTCGAGGCGACGCGCAAGAACGTCGAGCTCGTCGGCACCTTCAAGCCGCGCGGGCTCGCGCCCGGCCGGATCTCCGACGTCGGCGTGCACGGCAACTACGCCTACCTCGGCGCCTTTCGCGAGCCCGATTGCGAGGACGGCGGCGTGTACGTCGTCGACATCCGCAACCCGAAGCGGATGCGTCAGGCGAGCTTCATCGAGGCGGCGGAGGACTCCTTCGTGGGAGAGGGCGTGCAGGTGATCCCGCTGCGGACGCCGGCGTTCCAAGGCGATCTGCTCGTCTACAACAACGAGATCTGCGGGCAGGATCCCGGCGCTGCCGGTGGCGTCACGCTCGTCGACGTGAGCGATCCGCGCTCGCCGCGCAAGCTCGTCGACGGCTTCGGTGATCGGACCGGCTCCGACGCCGCCGCGGCCGCTGAGCGCGCGCACCAGATTCACAGCGCCTTCGCCTGGCAGAGCGGCGAGCGCGCCTACGTCGTTACGGTCGACGACGAGGAGGGCGCCGACGTCGACATCATGGACATCACCGACCCCCGCAACCCCCAGCTCGTCAGCGAGACCGACCTCGACGAGCTCGGTGTCGAGCAGCGCGACGTCAACGGCAAGACCTCCTTCCTCCACGACGTGATCGTGAAGCGCATCGGCGGAGTGCAGACGATGCTCCTCTCCTACTGGGACGGCGGCTACGTGCAGTTGAACGTCAACGACCCCGCCCGCCCGGCGATGATCAGCCAGACCGACTTCACGACCCCGGACCCGCAGCGCCTCGGCCGCGGGCAGCGGCTGATCCCCGAGGGCAACGCCCACCAGGCCGAGTTCGGCCACGCCAACCGCTACTTCATCGCCGCCGACGAGGACTTCGAGAGCCACCGTCTGACGGCGAAGATCGCCTCGGGCGCCGACGCGGGCCGTCCGATCCAGGCGCTCGAGGGCTCGCCTCAGTCCAACAGCGCGGCTGACCGCAACACGGCGATCGACGAGGACAGCGCGCGGATCAGCACGAAGCGGACGCTCGACGGGGCGACGGCGTTCCTCGGTCAGGCGTGCGATGCCGCCGCGGTGCCGAAGGCCTCCGCCACTGGCGCGACTGCCGCGCTCGTCGAGCGCGGCACATGCACCTTCACGCAGAAGGCCGAGGCGGCGAGCGCCGCCGGCTACAAGGGGATCGTCGTCTTCAACCAGCCGGGCGTTGAGCAGGGCTGCGACTCGCTCGTAAACGCCTCGGTCGAGACGAAGGTCCCGTTCATCTTCATCCGCCGCAGCGACGCCTTTCGCATCCTCGGCGCCTACGACCCGCGCAGCTACCGCTGCACGGAGGGAACCGCCCAGCCCGACGAGGTGAGCGGGCCGGTCGGCGACAGCACTCCCCTGCCGCGGACCGGCGCGCGCGGCGCGAAGGTCCTGGCGCGCTCGATCTTCGACGGCTGGGGCTACGTTCACCTCTACGACCGCAGGACGCTCGAGGAGGTCGACACCTACGCGATCCCCGAGTCCCAGCAGAAGCGCTATGCCTCGAACTACGGCGACCTCTCGGTGCACGAGGTCGCGATGGACCCGGACACGAACCTCGCCTACTTC
>JBBSNQ010000297.1:0-2379 GCA_038232575.1 Solirubrobacterales bacterium
CGCCCGGAACGAAGGCAACGTTCTCGCGCAGCGCGCGGGCCAGGAGGTCGGTCGTGTCGATGAAGTCGGGCAGGGTCGCCCAGACGAAGAGGCCACCGCCGGGCCGTGTCCAGTCGGCCTCGGGCGGGAAGAACTCGGCCAGCGCATCGAGCATCGTGTCGCGGCGTGCGCGGTAGATCTCGGTGAGCGAGTCGATGTAGTCGCGCCAGTCGCCCTGCTCGAAGTAGGCCTTGACGAGCAGCTGCGAGAGGGTCGAGCTGCATAGGTCGACCGCCTGCTTGCCCAGGTTCAGCTTCTCGAGCACCGGTGGCGGCGCGACCACCCAGCCGAGCCTGATGCCCGGCGAGAAGATCTTCGAGAAGGTGCCGAGGTACATCACGTACGCGCCGCCGTCGAGCGAGTGGAGCGTGGGCTCTGGAGCTCCCTCGTAGCGAAGCAGCGTGTAGGGGTTGTCCTCGAGCACCAGCAACTCGCGCTCGCGCACGATCTCGACGAGGCGGCGGCGGCGCGGCAGCGACATGGTCACCCCGGAGGGGTTCTGGAAGGTCGGGATCGTGTAGATGAACTTCGGCCGTCGACCCTCACGCTCGAGCGCGTCGAGGGTCTCCTCGAGCAGGTCGATGCGCATGCCCTCGGAGTCGGTCTCGACCTGAATGACATCGGCCTGGTAGGAGCAGAAGACCGGCACGGCCCCGGGGTAGGTCGGCGCCTCGGCCACGACGACGTCGCCAGGGTCGACGAGCGCCTTGGTGACGAGGTCGATCACCTGCTGGCCGCCCGCCGTGACGATCATGTCCTCGGGATCGACCTGCATGTCGTCGACGTTCATGACCTCGGCGATGCACTGCTTGGCCTCGAGCAGGCCGTCCGTCGGGCCGTACTGGAGCGCCTTGGCGGAGGACTCAGAGGCCACCCGCGCCGCCATCGCGGCAAACGTCTCCGGCGGGAACGAGCTCGTGTCGGGCAGGCCGCCGGCGAGCGAGATCACCTCGGGCCGCGCGGTGAGCGACATCAGGTCGCGCATGACCGAGGACCTCATGACGCGCGTGCGCGCAGCGAAGAGGGCGCCGTAGCGCTCGAGATCGCGCGCGGTGGAGTGCGCGCGACGGCCCGCGCCGCTCCCGGCTGCTTCCCCGCCCCGCTCCTCCCAGCGCAGGTGGTCGTCTATCGTCATGCCCGCTTCAGGCTACCGACCGAAACGGGCAGGATCAGCCTCTTCCTCCACATCGGCCAGGGTGCCGGGCTCGCCACGGCGAGCGGCGTCCGCCCCTTTCTGCCACCGCTGCTCGCGGGCGCGCTGGCGCGCGGGAACATCGGCCTCGACTTCGACGGCACCTCTTTCGCCTTCCTCGAGCAGCCCGCCTTCCTGCTCGCCGTGCTCGGGCTCGCGGTCGTCGCCTACGCCCTCGAGCGGCGGCGCGTCGGCGATCGCTACCTACGCGGCGGCCTGCTCGCCATCGCCGTGCTGCTCGGAGCCCTGCTGTTCGCGGGCTCGCTCGCGGAAGGAGGGAGCAACAGCATCGCCGGGCTGGCCGGAGGCGCGGCGTGCGCCGCACTCGCCTTCGCGGCCGTGTCCGGCCTGCTCTCTCGCGCGCGCAAGCGCCTCGATGCCGCCGCCGCCGCGATCCTCCCGGTCTACGCGGACGTCGTCGCGCTCACGCTCGCGGGGCTCGCGATCCTGATCCCGCCGGTGTCGTTCCTGGCGCTCGCCGCATTCGTGCTGCTCCTCATCCGCGCGAGCCTCGGCGGGGGGCGCAAGTACGAGGGCCTGCGCATCCTTCGATGAGGAAGAAGCTCGTCCTCGCGGTCATCGACTCGCTCAAGCCCGAGATGCTCGATCAGACGGTGGCGGCAGGACAGGCCCCGGTACTCGCCACGCTGATCGAGCGCGGCACCTACGCTCGCGACTGCGTCTCCACGTTTCCCTCACTCACGCCCGTGTGCGCAGCGACGATCAGCACCGGACTCGCGCCAGACCGCCATCTGATCCCGTCGACGAACTGGTACCACCGCGGTGAGGAGCGCTACGTCGAGTACGGCTCCTCGTTCCTCGCCTCGTCGCAGTTCGGCATCGTCGGCCAGCTCTTCGACACGGTCTACAACCTCAACATGGCCCATCTCACGCGCGCTGAGCGGACGGTGTTCGAGCATCTCGACGACGCCGGGCTCCGGACCGCGGGCACGACCTACCTGATCTATCGCGGCCGCACCCGCCACGAGACCGCGGACAACAGCGTCTACCCCCGCCTGGCACGCGCGGCCGCCCAGCTGCGTCACGCCGTGTGGGGCCCCGGGGAGCTCTTCTACGCCGACCTGTTCGCATCGCGCGAGAGCGAATGTCGCTCGGTGCTCGGGCGCCCGGGCATGCGCGACCAGCAC
>JBBSNQ010000298.1:0-2371 GCA_038232575.1 Solirubrobacterales bacterium
CGCTCGACTGCTCGCGCCCCGGTGCCGGTCGAGGATCCCGACTCCGGCTCGGTAGCAGGCGAGCCCGAGCTTCCAGACGATGAGCTCTGGGCGCGCGTGCGTGAGCTGCCCGCCAAGCAGCGCCAGGCCGTCGCGCTGCGCTTCGTGATCGGGCTCGAGCACCGGGAGATCGGCGAGGCGATGGACACGAGCGCCGAGGCGGCCCGGCGCAACGTGTTCGAAGGGCTCGACACGCTGCGCGCACATCTCGGACCGAGGGACCGCGACTAGATCGAGATGGTTCGAGACTCGCCGACGCACGCAGGCCGCTCAACGTTTGGGCGATTCTGGTCGCAGTCTCACGTTTGGAGCCGCTCCGGCGTCTGATTCGCACGTAAGCCCCGACCCTGGAAAGCCGCGATGACCGCCAGCCGCAAGCAAGCCGAGCAGGCCCCCGATCTCGAGCAGCGCCTCAGCGGCACGATCGAGGCGCCGTCCGCCGAGAGCCTCGCGCGGATGCGCACGCAGCTCGCCGAGCGCGCCGCCTCGGAGGAGCTGCTCGACGTAGCCTTCACGCCGGTCGACAGCCCGCTCGGTGAGCTGATCGTGGCCGCCACGCCCGCCGGCGTCGTGCGGCTCGCCTTCGAGAGCGAACACCGTGACGAGGTGCTCGCCGACCTGACCGAACGCATCTCGCCGCGCGTGCTCGAGGCCCCCGCGCGCCTCGACGCCGCCAGGCGCGAGCTCGAGGAGTACTTCGCCGGAACGCGTGCGCGCTTCGACCTGCCGCTTGACTGGCAGCTGAGCGTCGGATTTCGCCGCGCGGTGCTCGCCGCCACCGCCCGCATCCCCTACGCACAGACCGCCACCTACAGCTCGGTGGCCACGACGGCGGGCAGTCCCCGCGCGGTCCGCGCGGCCGGGACAGCCTTGGCCACCAACCCGATCCCGATCCTCGTCCCCTGCCACCGCGTGCTGCGCTCCGACGGTGCGCTCGGCGGCTACCGCGGCGGCCTCGAGCACAAGCAGGTGCTGCTGCGCCACGAGGCTGAGCACGAGCTTCAGCGCTGAGGACGACCGGCCATCGCGGATACGACGGCCGGCGTCACGGAGAGCACGCCGTCGCCACCGTTAGGGCTTCGCAGACCTCCTGCATCCGCTGCGGCGAGAGCCGTGTGATCCGCTCGGTGCAGAGCGCCGGCGTGCTTGCCAAGAAGGGCACGACGAAGCCGACCAGCTTGAGCTATGGCGAGGCGCTCGAAGAAGCGCTCTGCCACGGCTGGATCGACGGACAGGCGGGGCGCCGCGACGAGGGCACCTATCGCCAGCGCTTCACGCCCAGGCGACGACGAAGCCCTTGGTCGAAGCGCAACGTCGGCATCGTCGAGCGGTTGATCGCCGAGGACCGGATGCACGCCGCAGGCCTGGCCGAGGTCGAGCGCGCACGCGCCGATGGCCGCTGGGACGCGGCCTACGAGGGACCGGCCAACATCGAGGTCCCCGCTGACCTTGCAGCCGCGCTGACCGAAGAGCCGAGGGCGCAGGCCATGTGCGACATCCTCACGAGCCAGAACCGGTACGCGGTGCTCTACCGGATCGACGCGGTAAAGCGCGCCGAGACCCGGGCACGGCGCATCGAGCAGTTCGTCGCGATGCTCGCGCGCGGGGAGACGATCTATCCGCAGAAGCGCAAGCTCGACGATTGATGAGATTGGCCGGCTCGCGCCGCGCTGAGGCTGCGATGCTCGTGCCGACCCGGACCCAGGTAGGAGGAGGAGCACCATGGCGCAGATCTCGGTGGACCAGGACGTCCTGACGCTGATCAACATCTTCACCGTCCAGCCGGAGAACCAGCAGCCGCTTGCCGACCTGCTCGTCAGGGCGACCGAGGAGGCCATGAGCAAGCAGCCCGGCTACGTCTCGGCCAGCATCCACACGAGCCTCGACGGCACGCGGGTCACGAACTACGCGCAGTGGCGCAGTCGTGAGGACTTCGAGGCGATCTTCCAAAACCCCGACACGCGTGCCCACATGGAGGAGGCTGGGAAGCTCGCCGAGAGCTTTGAGCCGCAGCTCTACGAGGTCGCCTTCTCCGACGGCGGGGCCTGACGCGCCGCCTCCCGTGACCGGCGACCCGCGCGTCTACCGGCGGCCGAGGCGCCAGCGGCGCGCGCCTTCGACGGCGAGGCCCACGAAGCCCAGCGACGCTGAGACGAACGAGGCGCCGACGCCGGCCTTGTAGACGGGATGCTGCTCCAGCGCGGGTCGCACGGTGAGGACGCCGAATGCCATCGCGTTCGTCCATGCGCCGATCCCGAGCGGCCACGCGACCCGGCGCGGCAAGCCCGGCAGGGCGGTGCCGGCAAGCACGGTCAGTCCGCCGAGCGCGATC
>JBBSNQ010000299.1:0-2359 GCA_038232575.1 Solirubrobacterales bacterium
CGACTCCGGGACCGCGCTGCACTCAGAGACGGTGGGGCGCTACGCCGAGGCGACCGCCCGTGGGCTCCACCTCCCCAGCGAGCGCGTCGAGCGCATCCGGCTCGCGGGGATAGTCCACGACGTCGGCAAGATCGGCGTCTCCGATGCGCTGCTGCGCAAGCCCACGATGCTCGATGAGGACGAGTCGGCCGAGATTCGCAAGCATCCGGAGATCGGCGCGCGACTGCTCGGCGGCAAGGAGCTTCACGACCTGCGCGAATGGGTGATAGCCCACCACGAGCGCCCCGACGGCCAGGGCTACCCGCGCGGGCTGAGCGACAACGAGATACCGCTCGAAGCCAAGATCCTGGCCGTTGCCGACGCCTACGAGGCGATGACGGCGCGGCGCTCGTACTCGGAGCCGATGCCGCCGGAAGCCGCGCAGGCGGAGCTCAGGCGTCGCGCCGGGACCCAGTTCGACTCGCGCGTCGTCGAGACCTTCCTGCGCTCGCTCGACCGCGAGGGCGCGCTGGCTTAGTCGGCTCCGCACACCTCGAGATTGGCCGCGTGGATCTCGCGCTGGCGCGCGGTGGCTCGGCCCGCGGGCAGCGCCGGGCGCTCATTCCCCCGCTCAAGCGCGTCCAGATAGCCCGCATCCTCCTCGAGCAGTCCCCGGGCAGTCTCGCGATCGTGCGGGGACCCGTGACCCGGCACGGTGACCTCCGCAGCGTCGACGAGCGGAGCGAGGCGCGCGAGCGTCGCACGGTATCCCGCGGGCGAGCCGCCCGCGGCGATGATCGGGATCTCGACGTCGGAGAGGTAGTCGCCGCAGACGAGCACGCCGGCGGCGCGCGCGAGCACGGCCGTGCCATCCGCGGTGTGGCCGTCTGCCGGATGCAGCTCGAGCTCCTCCTCGCCAAGACCCACGTACCCCGGCACCGGCAGCGCCTGCGTGGCACCCAGCGACAGCGGCGCCGGGCGAGCGACGTAGTGCTCGCCGTCGGCGAGGCGCAGCTCGCGCTGGGCCACCCCGGGCTCGAAGCGGATGCGCTCGGCGCTCGGCTCGCCCAGCCCGAGCGCCAGGTCGGGGAACGCGAGCCTCCCGAGCAGGTGGTCGAAGTCAGCGTGCGTGGCGAGCAGGGCGGCGACCTCGAAGCCGGCCTGCTCGAGCAGGCTCGGCAGCAGCTCGAGCTCGTCCGGGAAGTAGGGAGAGTCGACGAGCATCGTCTCCCCACCCGAGCGAATCGCGGTAGCCGTCGTCTGCCATAGGCGGCTCGTGACTACGACGACGTCGCGGTGGACGGCTACCGCGCGCACGCGAGCCCCCTACCGGCTCAGGCGACGCCGAGCAGCTTGGCCGCCTCGCGCAGGGTCTTGACCTCCGCGGTCGGCTTCTTCTGCCCCTGCTCCAGCTGCTCGCCCTTGCGGTTGACCCAGATCACGGGAATGCGCTGCGCCAGGCACGGCGCGACATCGGTCTCGTAGCCGCTCGCGATGTGGACCCAGCCGCGCTTTAGCTCGTGACGGCGCCGGCACTCCTTGAAGTGGGCGAGATCCGGCTTGTACGAGCGCACCTGCTGGGCCGTGATGACGAGGTCGAAATCGACCCGGAAGTGCCTGCGGGTGACACCGAGGAGCTTGTCGTCGATGTTGGAGAGAAGCCCGATCTGGAACTTCTTCGCAAAGCGCTCGAGCTGGGCGTTCGTCTCCCTGAAGGGCGGCCAGCGGGGAACGCTGTCGGGCAGGAAGCCCGAGCGTGAGGGCTCGAGGCTCCAGCCCATCTCCTTGGCCGAGCGCACGGCCGTACGCCGCAGCACCTCCGCGTAGAGCTCGTAGGAGCTGCCCTGTATCTCATGCTGTATGTCGCGGAACTGCTGGAACATGACGGCGCGGTCGACCGTGAACCCGTCGCGGTCGGCCTCCTTCTGGTAGGCGTCATAGGCGCCACTCTCCCAGTCGATCAGGGTTCCATAGCAGTCGAGCGTGACGAAGCGGACATCTTTCGGCAGGGCCAAGGGTCTCCTCGCTGGAGGCGGTGTGCGATACGGTGCGCCCCGGCTCTGCGGAGCACGCCGGGGGGTCAGCCCCCATTCTAGGTTTTTATGGACTTGCTCGAATACCAGGGGAAGCAGCTCTTCCGAAAGCACGGCGTTCCCGTGCCCGACGGACGCCCCGCGTCGTCGGTCGGCGAGGCGGTCGAGGCGGCCGATGCGCTCGGCTATCCGGTGGTCGTAAAGGCGCAGGTGCTGATCGGAGGGCGCGGCAAGGCCGGCGGGATCAAGGTGGCGGCGGACCGTGCCGAGGCCGAGCAGCATGCGCAGGACATCCTCGGCATGGATATCCGCGGGCTCGCCGTCCACGAGCTCTACCTCGAGCGTGC
>JBBSNQ010000300.1:0-2322 GCA_038232575.1 Solirubrobacterales bacterium
CCCGCCGCGCGAGCACGTAGTCGAGCTCGGCGAGCACGAGCGGTGTCGTGACGAGCTGCTCCTCGAGCGTCTCGAGCCATCCCGCGACGCGGGTGTGGCTGCGCTCGGCGGCGTTGAAGTACGCGATGACGACCGACGCGTCGAGGGCGATCAAGGCTTGCCGAAGCCGAGCTCCGCGAGATGGTGGTCGAGGGACTCGCCAAGATCCTCCGGTCCCTCGAACATCCCACGGCCGCGCGGCACTCGGCCGGCGGCGCGCGGGCGGGCGACCCTCTCGAGGGCGTCTCGCATGAGCTGCGCCTTCGACACGCCCCGCTCGGCCGCCCGGCGCGTCAAGGCTCGGTCGAGCTCGGGGGGGAGGTAGAGGCTCGTCTTCTTCATTCTTTCAAGAGCCTACCACCCGTTCATACCCTACGTCCCTGCAGTCGCCGTGCAGCGGTGGTCAGCCGTAGCGGCGTGCGAGGTCCTTCACCAGGACGGCTTGGTGCAGTGGGTCGGTCGGACTCGGAATGAACCCGGCTTCGCGGTAGAACGCGGCGGCCTGCTCGTCGGCGGCGTGTGTGACGAGGGCCCGGATGCCGAGCAACCCGGCTGCGTCGAGAACACGGCGCGCGGCGTCGCTGATCAGCGCGAGCCCCACGCCTTGGCGCTGGTGCCGGCGGTCGACCGCCAAACGGGCGAGGATCGCGACCGCCACGGGCGTTGGGGCTCCGCGGCGCATACGCTCGGGCAGCTCCTCCCGTCGCACCTCTCCAGCGGCCAGCGCGTAGTAGCCGACCACGAGCCCATCGTCATCGGTCGTGACGTAGACCCGGGCGGTGCGCCCGGCGTGGGCCATGCGCGCGATCCGCGTGAGCCAGGCGTTCAGCTCGGTGTCGCCACAGTCGAAGTCCTCGAGGTGGTCGGCGAAGTCCAGCGGGCGAGGCCTATGCAGCGCCACCGAAGTGGCGCTCCCACGCCGCGTCGGCGCGGTCGAGGCCCGAGAGATCCCGAGCGGGCCGGTCGAGCATCGCGGCGAACTCCTCCCACCGTGCCTCGGAGAGCGTGAAGACGGTGCGGTCAGCGAGGACGCGCTCGGCGGCCAGTACGGCGGCATGCTCGATGAACTGCCCCACCGGGACCCGCGACTGGTCGGCGGCACGGCGTACGAGCTCGTCGCTGCGCTCGTCGATCCGGAAGCTGACCCGCGCGCTCTTCACGTCGAACATTGTACGTCACAAATGCCGGTACCGCGCGTACAGCAGCGCGCCGAGCACCAGCGCCGCGCCGAGGTAGCCGACCTCGACCTGAAGGACGCGGTCGTCGAAACCGGGCAGCAGCAGGAAGGCGACGAAGCCGGCCGCGGCGACCAGCCAGCAGGCCGCCGCGCGGGTCGCCTCGCCGCGCGCGAGCAGCGCCTGGTTGAGCGTCGCGGCGGCGAGGTAGAGGCCCATGCCGAGCGCTATCAGCACGAGCCCGAGGCGGTCGTAGTCGAACTCGCCGCCGAAGACGATCCCCATGACGCTCGGACCGGCCGCGAGCATCACGAGCGACACGGCGCCGGCGAAGCACGCGATCGCCAGCAGCGTGACGTTGACGCTGCGCCGGAAGGGGTCCGTCTCGCCGCGGGCGCCGAGACGCGTGAGATGGGGGAGGATCGACGTCTGGACCGCCTGGAAGAGCTGCAGCGGGGCGCGCGCGATCAACAGCACGTTGAAGGTGAAGCCCGCGAGCGCCGCGCCCTGCGCGCCCTCGGTCGCATTGACCAGCAGTGGGCCCGCGTTGAGAAAGGTCTGCTCGGCGAGCATGATCGCGAGCACCGCGACGGCGAAGCCGCTGCCGCGCGCGAGCGTGAAGTCGGCCGCATCGCCGGAGGGGGCATCCGGGGCCGCCGGCTCGCCCGTGGCCGCGGAGTCCAGTGCGCGCGCCCGGATCGCCGGGCCCTCGGACGCGCGCTCACGCGGGCCGGGCTCGCCGGCCCCCGGGCCGGTCCCCGTCCTCGCGATCGCCACCCCGGTGCGCCGGCGCAGCCCGAGCGGCACGACCGCGAGCGAGACGATCGGCGCCGCCGCCATGCCCAGCGCGACAACGGCCTGCCCCTCGGCGACCCCGACCGCGACGGACAGCGCGAAGGCGAAGCGCGAGCTGGCCTCGATCAGCACCAGCCCGCCGTAGGACCCGAACCGCCGCGAGCCGGCGAGAAAGCCGCGCGCGAAGTAGCTCACCGCGTAGGCGAGCACGGTCACGATCAGCACCCAGTAGAGCGTCGGCGAGCCCCCGAGCAGGTCGTCCTGCAGCGGCCCGCGCAGCGCCAGCGCCGCGATCGCGAACGTCAAGCCGAGC
>JBBSNQ010000301.1:0-2318 GCA_038232575.1 Solirubrobacterales bacterium
AGCGGCTCGTGCCGATGCTCTACCTCGTCGATTCGGCGGGCGCGCGCATCACCGATCAGGTGCGGATGTTCCCCGGCCGGCGGGGGGCCGGGCGGATCTTCCACACCCAGGTGAAGCTCTCCGGCGTTGTGCCGCAGGTCTGCCTGCTGCTCGGTCCCTCGGCAGCCGGCGGCGCCTACATCCCGGCCTTCTGCGACGTGGTGATCATGCGCGAGGGCAACGCGTCGATGTACCTCGGCTCGCCGCGCATGGCCGAGATGGTGATCGGCGAGCGCGTCTCGCTCGAGGAGATGGGCGGCGCGCGCATGCACACCGGGGTCTCCGGACTCGGGCATTTCCTGGTCGAGACCGACGAGCAGGCCGTCGACGTGGCGCGCGACTACCTCTCCTACCTGCCCTCGAGCTGGCGCGAGCCTGCGCCCACCGCGGCGCCGGCGGAGCCGGCCGCCGAGCGCTCGCTCGCCGAGATCGTGCCCGAGGACGAGAACCGCGCCTTCGACATGCGCGAGGCGATCGCCGCGCTCGTCGACGCCGACTCGTTCCTCGAGCTGCATGCGCGCTGGGCGAAGGAGGTGCTGGTCGGCTTCGCCCGGCTCGAGGGACGCGTGATCGGGATCGTCGCCTCGCAGCCGCGCGAGCGCGGAGGGGTGCTGTTCGTCGACTCCTCCGACAAGGCGGCGCGCTTCATCTGGACCGCTAACGCCTTCGGCATCCCGCTGCTCTTCCTGGCTGACGTGCCCGGCTTCATGATCGGCACCTCGGTCGAGCGGCTCGGGATCATCCGCCACGGCGCGAAGATGATCTCCGCCGTCTCCGAGGCCACAGTGCCGAAGCTCTCGGTGATCGTGCGCAAGGCCTACGGCGCGGGCCTCTACGCGATGGCCGGTCCGGCGTTCGATCCCGACTCGGTGCTGGCGCTGCCCGGCGCCCGGATCGCGGTGATGGGGCCCGAGGCGGCGATCAACGCCGTCTACTACAACCAGGTGCAGGCGATCGAGGACGAGGACGAGCGCGCCGCCTTCGTCGACGGCCTGCGCGTCGACTACAAGGCGAAGATCGACGTGCTCAACCTGGCCTCCGAGCTCGTGATCGACGCGGTCGTCGAGCCCGACGACCTACGCGCGCAGCTCGTCCGCCGTTATGCGCTGGCCGAGTCGAAGGCCCGCGACTGGCCGGCCAAGCGCAACGCCGTCACCCCCGTCTGAGAACGCTGTGGCGATCAGCCGCGTCTGAGAACGCTGCGGTATCAGCCCTCGCAGGACCGGGGCTGACGTCCACAGCGTGGGCGGAACGCGATCTCCTCTCAGCTCTCCGTGCTTGCGTTGCGGGTCGGCTGCGATCTGCCCGCGACCGACGCCACCCTGGGCCCGAGCCGCTCGTCGATCAGCTCGATCAGCTCGGCGCAGAAGCCATGGGCGCGTTCGAGCGCCTCGGGGTCGATCTGGTCGGGTGTATCGGTCAGCTGGTGTCGATCAGCAGTGAAGTCGAGCGGTCCCTCCGCGCACGAGATCGAGGCGGCGGGATAGCCCTTCGTACGAGCGACATGCGCGGCGGTGGCGCTGCGCGAGATGCGCTCGCGCGCGCCGAAGCGCTCGCCTTCGGAGTCGGCCTCCACGAGCTCGGCGCAGAGCTTGCGCAACTCGGCGTTGAAAGGCGCGCCGAGCAGGTAGCCCTCGCGGCGGTGGTAGCGGACGGTGCCGCTGCCGACGCTCTCGACGTTCAGGAAGATGGTCCGGCGCGGGTCGAGCTGCTTGCGATACCGGCGCAGCCACTCGCGCATTCCGAGCAGCTGGCCCTCCTCGGCCCCGGGTAGAACCACCCACACGTCGAAGTGCTCGAGCGCCCCGCCATAGCGCTCGGCCAGGCGCAGCACCGTCGCGACCCCCGACGCGTTGTCCCCTGCCCCGGGGACGATGTTCGAGAGGTGCACGTCGGCCAGCAGCGGCAGGCTGACGATCAGCGCGACGGTGGGGATGAACTGCAGCAGCGTGAGCCACGGCAGCCACTCCGGGTCGATGTCGAGTAGGCGCACGCACGCGCACGCGAGGATCAGCACGATCGCGGCGAAGAAGGCCCGGAAGGGCCCGATCGGGCGGTGGATCAGGCGGCCGAGGCGGATCCGCAGCCGCTGCATCGCCGGGCCGAAGGGACTGCCCGCGCGCGCGGCGTCGTAGTGGGCGAGGAGCACGAGCGTTCCGGGCTTCTCCGCGTCCTCGGTCGAGACGACGTTCTGGGAGGAGCGCTGCGGGGTGAGGCGGCGCGTGATCTGGAACCTGCCGGTCAGGTCGAGCAGCGTCGCTGCCGAGGCGGCCAGCACG
>JBBSNQ010000302.1:0-2316 GCA_038232575.1 Solirubrobacterales bacterium
AGCGCCTTGGGGAATCCGCTCAGGATCTCGTACCCATCCTCTGTCACAGCGACGAGGTCCTCGATGCGCACGCCGAAGGACCCGCTCACGTATACGCCGGGCTCGACGGTCACGACGTTGCCGGTGGCGAGATCGCCGTCCGCGCGCGGCGAGAGGCGTGGCTGCTCGTGGATCTCGAGACCGACGCCGTGCCCGAGGCCGTGCCCAAAGCGCTCGCCGTGGCCGGCCGCGGCGATCGCCTCGCGCGCGACGGCGTCGACGGCGCGACCTCCCGCACCGGCGCGCACGGCCGCGAGCGCCCGCTGCTGCGCGTCGAGCACGAGCTCGTAGACCGCGCTCGCCTCGCCCTCGAGCGGGCCGGTGGCGAAGGTCCGCGTGCAGTCCGAGCAGTAGCCGTCGAGCACGCAGCCGAGATCGACGATCACGAGCGTGCCGGGCGGGATCCGCTCCGGTCGCGCGCCGGCGTGGGGAAGCGCGCCGTGCGCCGCGGCGGCGACGATCGGTGGGAAGGACGCACCCTCCGCCCCGCGCTCGCGCATCTCGTGCTCGAGGTCGTGGGCCACCTCGCGCTCCGAGCGCCCGACGAGCCCACGCGTGCAGAGGTGCTCGAGCACATCGTCGGTGAGCGCCGCGGCCTCGCGGATGGAGCGAAGCTCGCCCGCTTCCTTGACTGCACGGAGGCGCTCGACGAGCCCGGAGGCCGGCACGAGCTCGGCGCGCCCCCCGAGGAGCTCGTTCAGTCGCCGGTGAGTGCGCACGGTCACCTGGGCGTCGTCGAAGCCGACTCTGCCCGACAGGCGCTCGGCCGTCTCGACGAGCAGATCCTCGCGGCCCTGGATCCGGTCGAAGCCCTCGACCTGGTCGCGCGCCTGATCCACGTAGCGGAAGTCGGTCACGAAGAGGCGCTCACGCTCGCCGACGAGGCAGAGCCCGCTCGTGCCGGTGAAGCCCGTGAGGTAGCGCAGGTTGGCGGGGGCGGTGACGAGCAGCGCGTCGAGCTCGCGCTCGGCCAGCAGCGCGGCAAGGCGGTCGGGCCGCGCGGAGCTCACATCCGCGCGTGCTCCGCTCATCGGCGCGCCAAGCTCCTCGAGACCGCTCGCCCATCGGGCCGGCGCCGGCCCAAGCGCACGCTCGAGGCCGAGCCGATCCGCGGGCTCGCCTGTGCAGGCGTCGCGCTCACGCGCCGAACGCCTCGCGCAGCAGGTCAAGCCCCTCGCGGTAGCCCTCGACGCCCTTGCCCTCGATCGAGCCGATGCAGAGATCGGCGATCACCGAGTGCCGCCGCCACTGCTCGCGCTCCGACACGGCCGAGAGGTGCACCTCGACGGCGGGCAGCCCGGCGATCTCCAAGGCGTCGCGGATCGCGTAGGAGTAGTGGGTCCAGGCACCCGGGTTGAGCAGCAGGCCGTCGGCACGCTCGGGCGCGCCGTGGAGGGCCTCGCAGAAATCGCCCTCGTGGTTGGTCTGCGAGAAGCTCGCCTCGAGCCCGAGCCCGTGCGCGAAGTGCCCGATCTCGACCTCGAGCTCGGTGAGCCCGAGCAGGCCATAGTGGTTGGGGTCGCGACGCTCGAGCATGTCGAGGTTGACGCCGTGTATGACCGCGACGCGGCTCTTCACGATCCTCCCAGCTCCTCGATCGCGGCTCGCAGGTCGCTCTCGGCGATTTCGTGGCCGGGCGTCACCTCACCCGGCGCCTCGAGCAGGACGAACGGCACGCGGCCCCCGCGGCGCTTCTTGTCCCTGGCGACGAGCTCGACGATCGCGCCGGCGTCGACGTCGACGTTCTCAAGGCGCACCGGCAGCCCCCGGGCGGCGAGCAGCTCGGCTACCTCGACCCGAAGCGGCTCCCGGCCGGAGAGCCGCAGCGCGCACAGCAGTCCGAGCCCGACGGCCTCGCCGTGGCGGTAGCGGCGGTAGCCGGTGGCCGCCTCGATCGCGTGACCGACTGTGTGACCGAGGTTGAGCACCTGACGGCGGCCCTCGTCGCGCTCGTCGGCGGCGACGGCGGCGAGCTTCGTCCGCAGGCAGCCGAGGACGATCTGCTCGTCGGGCTCGGCGCCCACGCGCACGCGCGACCAGAGCGGGCCGCCCGCGATCAGCGCGGTCTTGACCACCTCGGCGTAGCCGGCGGCGCGCTCCTCGGGCGGCAGCGTCGCGAGCGCGTCGGGATCGACGATCACCGCGCTCGGCTGGTGGTAGGCGCCCGCGTAATTCTTGCCCTCGGGAAGATCGACGCCGGTCTTGCCGCCGTAGGCGGAGTCGACCTGCGCGACGAGCGTCGTCGGCACCTGCACATGGCGGATGCCGCGCTGGTAG
>JBBSNQ010000303.1:0-2302 GCA_038232575.1 Solirubrobacterales bacterium
ATGAACAGCTTGGCGGTCGAGTTGGCGAGGATCGAGTCGGCGCCGTCGCCGTAGCGCTCGCGGGCCTGGGCGAGCGACTGCCAGATCGTGGCGATCCGGACGCCGTGCCCGGCGGCCTGGGAGAGGTGCTGGGGCAGGTCGCGCAGCGGCGCGATGTTCGCCACCTCGTCGAGCAGCACGCGCAGGGTCGGCGAGAGCGGCCCGCCGCTCGCCGCCGTCTGCTCGAGCACCGCGCTGAGCAGCGCCACGACGAGCGGCGCGAGCTCCTCCTGGCGGCGCGCGGGCGCGCAGATGTAGAGCGTGTGGGCACCGCCGTCGAGGAACTCCCGCGCGCGGAAGCCCGGCTTGGCCGTGGCGAGCACGTCGGGGTGGCGATAGGCGGCGAGCAGGCTCCCGGCCGACATGTAGGTCGTGCCGCGGTTGCGCGGGTCGAGCGCCAGCACGCCGTCGAGCTGGCGTTGCGCGGCGCCGGCGCCGTCGGCCGCGAGGATCGCGGCGGGCTCCTCCTCCGCCTGGCCGTCGAGCCAGCCGATCACGCAGCCCATGTCGCGCCCGTCGAGCGCCGCGGCGTGCAGCAGCGGCGCGAGCAGCTTCGCGGCCTCGGCGTTCCAGTAGCGCGCCGCGTGGTGATCGCCGGCGTCGATGGCCCGGGCGAGCCAGAGCGCCTGGCGCAGCGCGAACGCCCACTCCTGGCAGCCGTCGAGCGGCGTCCAGTCGGTGCAGTCCGCCGCGCCGGGATCCCAGACGGAGATCCGCCCGAGGCGCTCGCGCCAGGCGACGGTCTCCGCGTGCACGTCGCGCTTGGTGGAGGTCACGATCGCGGGGCCGTCGTGCTCGAGCAGCCACGGGATCACGCACCGGGTGGTCTTGCCCGACCGGGTCGGGGCGATCACCGCGGCGTGGGCCTGGCCGTCGGTGGCGATCCGGCGCCTGTCGAGGCGCCCGATCGTGAACCGGTCGCGCTCGCGGGCGCCGACGATCAGCTCGCGCAGGTCGCGCGGGCGCGCCCATTCGCGCGGGTCGGCACCGCGCGGGTCATAGCGGCGGCGGCCAAGCAGCGACCGTGCGCGCAACGGCTCCAAGCGCCGCCATCCGGCCCACCCGACCAGCGCGAGCAGCGCGAACGGGGCGCCGGCGGCCAGCCACCACGAGCGCCCGGCGGGCATCCCCGCCCGCGCACGCGGGGGATAGGCGCGGCGGGGGTCGGCGAGGTGCCCGGCGATCGGAACTCTTGCGGTCCCGACGACGGCCTCGGCCGCGTTCATGCTCGGCAGCGTGCGCGAGTGGGCCAGCGTCGCCGCGAGCGGCGCCAGCCAGCAGACGAGGGCGATCGCCAGCGCGGCGCCCAGCAGCGGCAGCAGCTCCCGGGCGTCGATTGCGGCGTCGGAGGGACCCGGCTTGGCGCTCATGCCCGTAAAGGGAGGGGGCGCCCGGGGCCTACCCCCCCAATTCGCTCCGGCCGTGTCGACCCGGCCGCGAAGGCGTACAGTCCAGCCGCCGAGGGTCGCGATGGCAGCGCCACCCCGCCTTGACATCACCGCAGTACGGAGGCCGGCGCCGCCCGCGGCGCCCGCCGCGCCGAACTCGGGGGGGGAGAGTTGCGGCGCCGGCGCCCTTGTAGGGGCAGAGGCATGTCCGCGAGCGAGGAGACCCGGGCTGCGCTGCCGCGCAGGCAAGACCGCGAAGGGCTGTGGGCGACGCCGCTCGCGCGCCGCCACCGGCGCGCCGTCGCGGCCGCCTTCGCCGCCGACCCCGAGCTGCGAGCCGAGCTCGACTCGAGCCTGGGCGAGCTCGACGGCGCCCTGCGCGGCGTCTTCGTGCGCGAGCTCGCCGCCGCGCTGGTCGGACCGCCGCCCGCCGCGAGCCCGGCCGGTGCGGTCCTCCCGGCGCTGGGCTGCTTTGGCCGCGCCGAGGGGGGCCTGAGTTGAGCCGCCCGGCGCTCGCCGACCCCGAGGCCGAGGCCGAGGCCTATCGCGACCACCACTGCGCGGTGGTCACGGCGCTGGGCCGGCGGTTTCCACGCATCACCGCCGACGAGGCGCTCGAGCTCTACCACGACGCCTGGGAGCGGATGCTGCGAAAGCAGCGCGACGGTGAGATGATCCGCTCGCCGCGCGCGTTCCTCGTCGAGACCTGCTACCGAGAGGCCCTGCACGCGCTCAGCCACGGCCGAGCGACACCGGTCGCGCCCGACTCCCCGCTGCTCGGTCAGCTGCACGAGCCGGGGCAGTCGACCGAGGAGCGCGTGCTGATCGGCGACGAGGCGCGGATCGCGCGCGAGCTGATCGCGACGCTCGAGCCA
>JBBSNQ010000304.1:0-2300 GCA_038232575.1 Solirubrobacterales bacterium
GGCATCGGCGCCCAGCCGGATGCGCCGCCGATCTGGGAGGGCGAGGATGCCCGCGAGTGGTGGCGGGTCTTCGAAGTCAACATGCTCGGGACCTACATGTGCTGCCGGAGCGTCGTGGGCGGAATGGTCGCGCGCGGGCGCGGGCGGATCGTCAACCTCGGCAGCGGCGGCGCCCACCTGCCGCCGGCGCCCGGCAAGGTCGCCAGCACCGCCGATGGCCCCAGCAAGGCGGCGCTGCACCGCTTCGGCGAGCTGCTCGCCGCCCAGCTCGTCGAGCACGACATCGCCGTCTTCACGATCAGTCCCGGACTGGTTCGCACCGCTCTGACCG
The DNA here is from genome assembly GCA_038232575.1 of Solirubrobacterales bacterium. Classification (GTDB taxonomy): domain Bacteria; phylum Actinomycetota; class Thermoleophilia; order Solirubrobacterales; family Thermoleophilaceae; genus JACCZP01. The sequence goes on from JBBSNQ010000304.1 coordinate 332, forward strand.
AGGCGCTGGGCGCCGACGCGCCGTGGACGCCGCCCGCGCTCGCGCCGCGACTCGTCCGCGCGCTCGCCTCCGGTCGCGCCGACCGGCTGACCGGCAGGTACATACACGCCGAGCACGACGACATCGAGGACCTGATCGCGCGCGCCGACGAGATCGTCGGGGAGGACCTCAACGCGATCCGATTGCGGCGCTGAGCCTCCGGGCGGGATGGCGGAAGGTTGAAGATGGTCTGCGGGAGCTTGGGCAACGTGAAACAACCACAGCAGTCAGGGTTCGCGACGTGCGACGCTCCGGATCCTGTCGATCGACCGGTCGAAGGAGAGGACCTCGTAGATGCCGGTGGCTTCAGCCTGGGCGACCAGGTACGCCTCGGCGAAGTCGAGGCGGTCGAGCTCGTAGACCTCGAGCGCTCGCAGAAGAGTGCCGGGATCGAGCGCCTCGATCGCGGGGAGTGCGATCGCGGAGCGCGTCAGCTCGGCGACCCTTGCACGCGCGACCTCGTAGTAGGACTCCAGGACGTAGACGCACTCGGCGAGCACGAGATCGGTCAGGAGAAGACGCTCGCCGCTCGCGAGGACAGCGGTGGCGCGCGCGGCCAGATCGGGCGGATCGCCGGTGAGGTGGCGGATCAGGACGTTTGTGTCCACGAACGCCGTCAACGCCGCCGGCCCGCGCGCTCGCCGCGCGTACGGCGAAGCACTTCGTCCCACGGCGTGCCGCGCTTCCCCTTCGGCACGGACACCGCACCCGCGAGGTCCAGGAAGTCCGGCGTCTTGGCGACCACGGCGCGCCGGCGCTCGACCCGAAAGAGCAGCTCGTCACCCTCCTCCAGCTCGAGCGCCTCCCGCACGTCCTTGGGTATCGTCACCTGGCCCTTCGAGGTCATCTTCGCTCGCGCATCCACAGCCTCTCCTTACTCTTTGAGAGGAGTAAGAATAGCTAGTGGACCAGGGGGGCCGCCGTTCGCGCCGTAGGAGCCGCCGCTGCCGGCCGCGCCCTGCCGGCGCGCCACGACAGCTTGGCGGCCGCGCTGCCGCTCGCCGCAGAGCTCCGCCGGCCACCGCTCACAGCAGCCCGCCCACCTCCCGGCCGGCCCAGGCGAGCGCGAGGCCACCGAGCAGGCTCGCCGCGAGCGTCAGCGCCGCGGCGCCGAAGCGCCGCTCCCGACCCAGCTCGTCGAGCTCGAGCATCCAGGCGCCGTAGGTCGTGTAGGAGCCGAGCAGACCGGTGCCGAGCAGCCTCAGACCATCGCCCGACAGGGTCGCGCCGACGAGCAGCCCCAGCAGCAGCGCTCCACTGAGGTTGACGGTCAGCCTGCCGATCGCCAGCCGGCGCCCGCGGTGGCCGGCCAGGGTCCGCTCCACGACGACGCGAGCGACCGCGCCGGCGCCGCCGAGCGCGCCGACCCCGAGCACGACGAGCACGCTCACCCGCTCACCCGCGTCCGGCCGGCCAGCGTCCGGCCGGCGCCGAGGGCCACCAGGCCGCCGGCGACGCTCGTCCCGGCGTAGGCCAGCGCCAGCCCGAGCGCCCCGCGATCGAGCAGCTCGAGCAGCTCGATCTGGACGGTCGCGAAGGTCGTCAGCGCTCCGCAGAGGCCCTGCTCGAGCAGCGGTCGTCGCAGGACCGGCGGCCGCGCCGCGGCGAGCCGAGCCGCGGCCAGACAGCCGAGCAGGAACGTGGCGCCGAGGTTGACGGTCAGCGTCGCCCACGGCCACTCGCCGGTCTCGCTCGGCAGGAGCCCCAGCACGCCGAGCCGCAGCAGCGCGCCGGCGCTTCCGCCGGCGAGCACGGCCGCCAGCTCGCGGCGCCGCGCGGCGCTCGGTCGCGTGCGCGCGCCCGGCATCGCGGCAGCCTCCCGCCGAGCGTCAGCGCGACGCCGGCCCCCCGGGCGGCTCCTCCTCGGCCGCCCGCAGCTGGCTCGGCAGCGGCTGCACCCCCGAGGGCCGGCTCGGTCCCGACTCGTCCA
>JBBSNQ010000305.1:0-2300 GCA_038232575.1 Solirubrobacterales bacterium
GACCGGCTGGCGACGCTGCTCGAGCAGCGCGACTTCGACTACGTGCTCGGCTCGGTGCACTTCCTCGGTGAGTGGGCGGTCGACATGGAGGGCGAGTGGGACATCTGGCGCCGCGAGGGGCCGGAGCGGGTCTGGCGCCGTTACTTCGAGACGCTCGCCGAAGCCGCCCGCAGCGGCCTCTTCGACGTGCTCTCGCACCCCGACCTGGTCAAGGTATGGGGCGGCGAGCGCCCGCATCCCGGCGGTGACCTGCGGCGCTTCTACGATGTCGCGATGGACGCGATCGCGGAGGCCGACGTCGCGATCGAGGTCTCCACCGCGGGCCTGCGCAAGCCGGTGGGGGAGATCTACCCCGCCCCCGCGTTGCTCGAGCTGTGCGTCGAGGCGGGCCGGCCGATCGCGCTCTCCTCGGACGCGCACGTGCCCGACGAGCTCGGCCACCGCTACGAGCAGGCGGTCGAGCTGCTCGAGTCGCTCGGGGTCGAGGAGATCGCGGTCTTCGAGGGGCGCGAGCGGCGCCTCGAGCCGCTTGGATGAGCACGCGCGCGGGTATTGGCTACGACTCCCACCGCCTCGCCGAGGGCCGGCGGCTCGTGCTCGGCGGAGTGCCGATCGAGGACGCCGAGCGCGGCCTCGCCGGCCACTCCGACGGCGACGTGCTCGCCCACGCGGTGATCGACGCACTGCTCGGCGCGGCCGGGCTCGGCGACATCGGCGAGCACTTTCCGGACACCGACGAGCGCTACCGCGACGCGGACTCGATGCAGCTGCTCGTCCAGGTCCGCGAGCTGCTCGAGCGCAACGCGTGGCAGATATGCAACCTCGACGCGACCCTCATCTGCGAGGCGCCGAAGCTCGCGCCGCTGCGCGAGGCGATGCGCGCGAGCCTCGCGCGATCGGCGGGGCTCGAGCCTTCGGCGGTCAACGTCAAGTTCACGACCAACGAGGGCATGGGCTTCGCCGGGCGCGGCGAGGGCATGGCGGCCCACGCGGTCGCGAGCGTCGAGCGCGCTGCCTGAGCACGCGGGCCGGTCCGGACCGCTGACCCAGGTGCGCATCCACGACACGCTCTCCGGCGGGCCCGTCGAGCTCGAGCCCCGCCGCCCCGGCCGGGTCGGGATCTACGTCTGCGGGCCGACCGTCTACGGGCGCGCGCATGTCGGCAATGCGCGACCGTTCGTCGTCTTCGCGCTGCTCAAGCGCTACCTCGAGCACGAGGGCTTCGAGGTGACGCTCGTCGAGAACGTCACCGACGTCAACGACAAGATCTACGACGCCGCGCGCGCAGCCGGGGTGCCGAGCGAGGAGCTGGCGCGCGAGATGACCGAGCACTACCTGGAGGACACGAGCAGGCTCGGGCTCGGCCGTCCCGACCACGAGCCGCGGGCGAGCGAGACGATCGCCGACATCTTCGCACTGATCGAGGCGCTCTGTGAGCGCGGCCACGCCTACGAGGCGGGCGGTGACGTCTACTTCCGAGTGCGCTCCTTCGAGCGCTACGGGCGCCTCTCGAACCGGGCGCTCGGGGAGATGGAGCAGTCCGAGGACGACGACCTCGCGCGCCCCGGCCTCAAGGAGAGCCCTCAGGACTTCGCGCTCTGGAAGGCCCACAAGGAGGGGGAGGACGTCGCCTGGGAGTCGCCGTGGGGCCGCGGGCGGCCCGGCTGGCATATCGAGTGCTCGGCGATGGCCGAGCGGATCCTCGGGCTCGACTTCGAGATCCACGGCGGCGGCTCGGACCTCGTCTTTCCCCATCACGAGAACGAGATCGCCCAGACCGAGGCGGCCCGCGAGACGCCGCTCGCCCGTATCTGGATGCACAACGGGATGATCCGCTTCGAGGACGAGAAGATGTCGAAGTCGGTCGGCAACATCCGCAGCCTTGCTGGCGCGCTGGACGAGGCGGGGCGCGACGCCCTTGTCCTGTACATGACGGGCGGCCACTACCGCCAACCGCTCTCCTTCTCGGCCGATGCGCTCGGGGAGGCCGCGCGCGCGGTCGAGCGGCTGCGGGAGCTCTGCCGCCGGCTCGATCCGCAGGCGCAGGAGCCGGCAGCGCTAGAGCCGCACCGCGGGCGTTTCCTTGCCGCTCTCGCAGACGACTTCAACACAGCCGCGGCGCGCGCCGCGCTGTTCGACTGGGTCGGTGAGGCCAACCGCCTGCTCGACGGGGGCGAGCGCCTCGGCGTCGGCCGCCTGCGGGAGATGCTGTGGCTGCTGGGCATGGAGTCGCTGCTCGAGCACGACGATGGCGCGGATGAGCTTGACCCCGACGCGGCGCGGCTGCTCGAGCAGCGCGA
>JBBSNQ010000306.1:0-2275 GCA_038232575.1 Solirubrobacterales bacterium
GTCCCACTGCGCCGAGGCGGCGAAGTCGAGAAAGTGGCGGTAGCTCGCGAGCATCCCTCAGCGCGGCGGGCCGCGCCTCAGCTCGCCATGCCGGTGAACGGCCCGCCGGTCACGTTGAGGACCTGGCCTTGGACGTAGTCAGACCACGGAGAGCACAGGAAGAAGACGCCGCCCGCCGCTTCGACGGGCAGAGCGGGACGGCCGAGCGGGATCGTCATCGCCCCCATCGAGCGCAGCTGCTCGGGGATGCCGAGCCGGATCTCCTGGCCGTCGTCCTTGGTGAAGGTCTCGGCATCCTCCTTGGCGGCCGTCAGGCGCGTCTCGACGAACCCGAACGCCACGGCGTTGACGTTGATCTTGAACTGGCCCCACTCCTTCGCGAGCGACTTCGTCAGCCCGACGATGCCCGCCTTCCCGGTCGCGTAGTTGGCCTGGCCCGCGTTGCCCATCACGCCCGAGGTCGAGGAGATGTTGACGATCTTGCGGAAGACCTCGCGACCTTCTTCACGCTCCTTCTTCGCCGGCTCGCGCAGGTGCGGCGCGGCCGCGCGCAGGAGCCGGAACGGCACGATCGTGTGAATGTCGAGCATCGCCTGGAACTGGTCGTCGGTCATGTTGTGGATCGTGCCGTCCCAGGTGTAGCCGGCGTTGTTGACGAGGATGTCGAGCCCGCCGAAGGACTCGACGGCGTGCTCGACGAGCTTGTCTGTGACGCCCTCCCTGGTGAGATCGCCGGCGAAGGCGACCGTCTCCCCCTCGATCTCGCCGGCGGTCTGCTCGGCGAGGTCTCCGTCGAGGTCGTTGATCAGCACCTTGGCGCCGTGCGCGCAGAGCAGCTCGGCGGTCGCGCGGCCGATCCCGCGCGCCGAGCCCGTGACTATCGCCGACTTGCCATCGAGTACTCCCACAGGTTTATCTCCTTGCTCGGTGATTGGTGTGCGGTTGCTGGCTTGCGGCGGACCATGATGACGATCCCCGCCGGGCGGCGAGGTCAGGCCCGGGCGTGCGCTTCGCTCTCCGTGGCCAGCTGGCGCTCGAAAGTCAGCCGCAGGCGCGGGTCGCGCCAGTCGCTGCCGGAGGGGGTCTCGAAGCGCACGCGCGCCTCTCGCCCGGCCAGCTCCAGCGTTGCGACGTGGTTCTCGTAGTGCGGTCCGTCGAGGATGCGCCAACCGATCGAAGGGTGCTCGAGCCCCGCGCTCGCGGCAAGCGTGCGGCCCATCACGCCGCCGGCGGGCGAGTTGATCGCCGCCATCGCGCGCTGCTCGCCGCCGTCGAGCTCCTTTCGAAACGCCGAGCAGACGGCCTGCCAGACGGGGCTACGCGCCGCCTGGGGGCGCCACCTCGCCTGGGGGCCGCGCGCACCGTCCCTGCGAGGCCGGAAGCCGACCTCGGCCAGGTAGCAGTGGTGGACGTCGCCCGAGAGCATCACGATCGACGCTGGGGGCTCGCCACGCTCTCCGGTCGCGAGCTCCTCGAGCAGCCGGGTGAGATCGTTGAAGGAGCGCTGGAAGGAGGCCCAGTGGTCGCTTGCGGCGGACCGTCTCATCCGCTCCGCGACTGCGGCGGCGCGGCTCCCCCAGGCGCCATCGCAGATCGCCTCGTTCCACGCCTCCGTGTAGTGCAGTCCGTCCGCGAGGATGAAGGGAACCGAGCTCGCCAGCAGCAGGTGGTCGAAGTCGCCGCTCGCCTGGCGCTCGATCCACTCCCACTCGCCCTCGCCGACCATCCGGCGCTCCCCGGGCGCGAGCTGACGCCCGGCCCGCGAGTCGAGCATCAGCAGCCGCGTGCGGCCGAGGTCGCGCTGAAAGCTCCAGCGGCTCTCGCCGCTGCGGTCGACCTCGAGCGCCAGCTCGCGCAGAGCGCTCCCGGCGGAGTCGGCATCGAGCACGCGCCGCACGAGAGCGTTGTGCTCGAGCTCGTCGGGCGAGAGGTTGCCCAGGTGCTGGTAGACCCAGTACGCGCTCAGGCCGCCGGCGATCCGCTCCGCGTACCAGTCCTTCGCACGCATCTCCTCGACCCACGCCTGCGAGATCTTCCACTCGGCGCTGATCTCGTGATCGTCGAAGATCATCGACGTCGAGATCGTCGAGAGCAGCCAGCGGATCCCCGGGTCGCTCCACGCCTCCTGGTAGGCGAGCGCGTACTCCTCGAAGTCCGCCAGCTCGTCGGGCGGCGCGGAGGTCTCCGTGTCGCGCTCGCGCGTCATGCGCTCGAGCGCCGGTGAGAGGTCGTCGGCGTAGACCTGGTCCCCGAGCATCAGCAGCACGTGCGGCCA
>JBBSNQ010000307.1:0-2272 GCA_038232575.1 Solirubrobacterales bacterium
GGCGGCGAGCGTCGGCTGCACGACCGTGACGGGCGCCAGCAGCAGCGAGCCCGCCTGTGCTCCCCATCCTACGAGCACGCACAGCGTGCCGAGGATCCAGCGCGGTCGGATCAGCAGCCGGCGGAGCAGCGAGAGATGCAGCGCGTCCTGCCCGGGCGCATTGCGCGCCTCGAGAGCCTGCAGGGCGGCCCCGGCGCTGTAGAGGAGCGACGCGCCGAGCGCGCAGGCCACGCCGAGTAGGAGGTCGAGCTTCATGCGCCTATCCGCACGGGCCCTCGGCGACCTACCGCTCGTAGACGTCGCGACGCGCAGGGCATGCGTCATGCCCTCGCGCGTCCACGACCAGATCGCCCTCGCCAGCGCTCACCACACTCTCGCCCGTGAGGATGTCGACGGCTCCTTCGAGTAGGTAGAACATCTCCGAGGAGGCGGCATGGTGGTGCGGACTCGCGCCGTCGGCGCCCGCGGCGAGAGTGATACGCACGACTGGAGATGCTTGCGGGCATGCGCGGCTTGGATTGGCGCGCCGGCCGCGCGGGAGCTTGCACGCTACCTTGCGGACATGGCCTTGCCTCGGCGCACCCAGGTCCTGCTCGATGGGGAGCGCAATCGGGCGGCGGCCGAGCAGCGGGAGCAAGCCTTGGGGAGATTCCTGGCGGCACCGGAGCTCCCGGTCGGCGATTGGACACAAGTCAAGGAGGAGCTCGAGACCTTGTACGAGCGTGAACTCGGTGCGCCCGAGTGATCCGGACGTTGATCGACCTCGTCGCGTAGCGTCGTGAGCGCGCCACTGCTCGCAGTCGACGCGCCGTCGATGCTCTACCGGGCCTTCTACGGACTCCCGACCTCGATCGAGGGAGCGGACGGCCGGCCCGTCAACGCGTTGCTCGGGACGGCCAACCTGATCCTGCGCGAGGTCGAGGAGCACCAACCGCGCGCGGTCGTGCTCTGCTTCGGGCCCGACGCCGCCGACTATCGGGTCGAGCTCCTCCCCGCCTACCATGCGGACCGCGTCGAGATGCCCGCCGAGCTCGCTCCGCAGTTCGAGGCCGCCGGCGACTTCTTCGGCGCCTTCGGTTGGACGACCGCGACCCACGGCTCGCTCGAGGCGGACGACATCCTCGGCTCGCTCGCTCGCGCCGAGGCCGACGCGGGTGGCACCGCCCTCCTGCTCACCGGCGATCGCGACATGTATCAGTGTGCGGACGAGCGGGTCACGGTCCTATACGTCCGCACCGGTTCGAGGGGCGCGGAGCAGGTGACGCCCGAGGAGGTGCGCCGCCGCTACGGAATCCCGCCCGCGCTCGTGCCCGACTTCATCGCGCTGCGGGGCGATCCCTCGGACGGCATCCCGGGCGCACGCGGCGTCGGCGAGAAGACCGCGGCCGACCTGCTCCGCACGCACGGATCCCTCGAGGCGGTGCTCGACGCGGCGGTCGGTGAGCGCCGGCCCGCGCTCAGGGCGGCGCTGATCGACGGCCGCGACGACCTGCTCGCCTACAAGGACATAGCCACGCTGCGCGATGCCGGCGTCGAGCGACCGCCCGACCGCGCGACCGACTGGTCAGCCGCAGGCGCCGCGGCTCGCGAGCGCGGGATGGAACGGCTTGCCGAGCGGCTCGCGCGGGCGGGGCGCACTGAACCATGACGCCCACTACGCCGAAGCCATTCGATCGAACTGACGGTGCCGGAGCGGGGTCGAATCGCCTCCCCTACGTGGGTCGGGCCGCCACCACATGCGCCGGGTCCGGCCTCTCCCCCGGCGGCGCCTGGCTGTAGTCGCCGTGGCGGCCGTCCCGCTCGGCGACCGCGGCGCCGACGCCGTCTCTCTCGGCGACCTCGACGAAGCGCTTCGCGTCGGGGGTGTTGCGCATGAGCCCGTCGAGGATCGGCCCGAGCAGCTGCGTCGAGCCGAGCCCCATGTGCTCGTACGCCTGGTTGACGACGAGCTTCATCGCGGCGAGCTGGGACGAGGGGATCTGCGCCAGCCGCTCGGCCTGCTCGCGCACCTCTGACTCGAGCCGTTCGAACGGGACCGAGGCGTTGATGAGCTCGACATCGGCGGCCTCGCGCCCGGAGAGAGGCTTGCCCGTCAGCGCGTACTCCTTGGCCTTGGCCAACCCAAGGCGGTAGATCCACATGCCGGTCAGGTAGCAGCCCCACATGCGTGAGTACGGCGTGCCGATGCGGGCGTCCTCGGAGGCGATCACGAGGTCGGCGCAGAGCGCGAGATCGCTGCCGCCGCCGACGCACCATCCGTGCACCTGGCAGA
>JBBSNQ010000308.1:0-2271 GCA_038232575.1 Solirubrobacterales bacterium
CGGCGCGAGCCGTTCCGCCTGCTCGCCGAGCAGGAGGACGTCGAGGTGATCGCCTTCGCTGACCCTGGCGCTCCAGTCGAGGGCCTCGTCGTGCACTCGACGACCCAGGCCGGGGCCGTCCGGCTCGCGGGCTCCGGGCGCTTTCGCGCAGTCATCTGCGGCCTCGGCGGCCGCCTGGCGCTCCCCGGCAGCTACCTCGCCGCCCGGCGCGCGCGTGTGCCCTTTGTCCTCTGGGCCTCGATCTGGGCGCACCCACGCACGCCGGCGCACGCGCTCTCCTACCCGCTCACCCGCCACCTCTACCGCCACGCCAACGCCGTCGTCACCTACGGGCGGCACGTGAGCGCCTACGTCGCCGCCCGCCGCGGGCGCTCCGACGACGTCTACGAGGCCGCGCAGGCAGTCTCCGCCGAGCTGTTCGGAGCGCCGGTCGACGCGGGCGCCGTCGAGGACGCGCGCCGCCGCGCGGGCGTGGATTCAGGGTCGTTCATGGCCCTCTTCGTCGGAAGGCTCGAGCACGAGAAGGGCCTCGAGGTGCTGCTCGAGGCATGGCGCAGAGCGGAGCTCCCGGATGGCTCGGTGCTCGCGATCGTGGGCGCGGGACCGCTGCGAGAGCGGGTCGAAGCCGCAGCTCGGGACTCAGCCGGGAGCGGCCGCGCGGTGCACGGGCTCGGCCAGGTCGACCGTCGCGAGCTGCCGGCGCTCTACGCGGCGGCCGACGTGCTCGTGCTGCCGTCGATCCGGACCGCAACTTTCGTCGAGCCATGGGGCTTGGTGCTCAACGAGGCCATGCACCAGGGAACCCCGACAATCGCCTCAGACGCCGTCGGCGCCGTAGCCGGCGGGCTCGTGCGCGACGGACATAACGGCTTGGTGACACCTCAGGGGAGCGCCCGCGAGTTGGCCGACCGGCTGAGTAGGATGGCGACTGATATTATGTTTCGTTCACGGCTAGGCAGCAAGGCCCGCACGGATGTCGGGCGTTTCAGCGAGGCGGCATGGGTCGACGGAGTGCGACGCGCCCTCGTTAACGTAGGAGCCGGAAGGAATCTCTGATCCATGACCAACGCCATTCGCACACTTCTACTTCTCGCACTGCTCGGCGCGCTGCTCGTGCCCGGGCCCGCCCACGCGGCCAGCGGCAGCGATATCCGCGGCGACTGCGCCGAGGACGGCGTCCTCGACCGCAACTACAGCGCCAGCGACCTGCGCAAGGCCCTGCGCTCGACCCCCAGCAACGAGGACGAGTACGCCGGAGACTGCAGGCAGATCATCGAGCGGGCGCTTCAGAATGCGCTTGGCGGCCGTGGCTCCGGCGGTGGCGGCGCCAACTTCGGCGGCGGCGGATTCGGCGGTGGCGGCAACGGTGGCGGTGGCGGCCTCGAGCCGACAGCCGAGGATCGGGCCGTGCTGGCCGAGGCCGCGAGCAAGTCCTCCTCGAGCGACGACGCGAAGGAGGAGACTCCGATCGGCGAGGCCAACGGCCGAACCATCGCGCCGGAGATCAGCCCCGCGCTCGCCCGTACCGACGCCGCCAACGAGATACCGCTCCCTGTAACGCTCGCGCTGCTCGCACTGGCCGCCCTGACGCTCGTAGCGAGCAGCCTCGCCGCCCGGCGCCGTCTCCCGGACGTCATCCGTGTCACGCGCCGCACACTTCGGCGCTAGCGCCCTTCTAGGCCTCGGTCTCGCAGCAGTAGCCTTCGCGGGCTCTGGCGGCCTGCAGCTGGGCCAGGCTACGCTCGTCGAGATCCCCCTGATTCTCATCGGGGGCTTCGTGCTCACCGTGGCCGCGCTGTACGGGGCGCGGGGGCGGTTGCACGGCGCGCTGACGCTCGGCCTGCTCGCGGCGCTGCTCGCCATCACCGCGCTCTCGATCCTGTGGTCGATCGTACCCGAGGAGTCCTGGCGCGAGGCCAATCGCACGCTCGCCTACACGATGGCCTTCGCGGGGGCGCTGGTGGCGGCGCGGCTCGCGCCCGCGGGCTGGAAGGCGATCCTCGACGGGCTGCTGCTGGCCGTGGCCGCAGTGACCGTCTACGGGCTGGCGACCCGCGTCTGGCCGGGCGTGCTCGCCCAGAGCGACGTCTTCGCTCGCATATCGCAGCCCTTCGGCTACTGGAACGCCGTCGGCGCCGTCACCGCGCTCGGCGTTGTGCCCACGCTCTGGCTCGGCGCCCGCCGGGCCGGCAGCGCAGCCGCAAACGCGCTCGCCTACCCGCTCATGGGCCTGCTCTTCGTGCTCATGCTGCTCACCTACTCGCGCGGCTC
>JBBSNQ010000309.1:0-2263 GCA_038232575.1 Solirubrobacterales bacterium
AGCCACCGGCGCGCGCGGAGCGGCAGGCGCTTGCGTGCCGCCAGTGCGGCGATGGCGGCACGACCGGCCATGGTGGAGCCCGCGGCGAGGGTATCCACGCCCTGCTCGGTCGTGCTGAAGCGGGACTTGTACTCCTCGCCCCCGCGCAGGAGCTTGTACTCGTCCGCGCCGTCCGCGAACGCCTCCCGGATCGAGTGCGCCATGAGGACGAAGCCCACGGACGAGTGATCCCAGGCGGGGTCTCGCCCAGCCTGGTAGTACCACTCTGCCCCGCCAAAGCGGAAGCCGTGCCAGGCGGCGACGGGCTCTCCGTCGAGCTCGGCGAACCACAGCCGCAGCCAACCGCGCTCGAGGGCAGTGGAAGCGAACGCACGATGGAACGCAGCGCGCGTGCCCGTAAAGCCCGAGCTTGCGCCCCCCCAGCGCATGGCGTGCAGCCGAAACAGGGTCTCCATGTCGCGCTCGAGCTGCGCGGGCCGGTCTGTCAGGCGGAAGCGAAGCCCGTGCTCGCGCACGAGCTTCCGCTCCCGTCGCCCGATCTGGCTGCGGAAGTTGGCGCTGCGCTGGGCGAGGAACTCGTCCCAGCTGGCTCCGCCGATCTCGAGCACGGGGCTCGACTCGCGTCGAATCACCTTCGCCGTTATCTGCTCGTCCCAGGCCTCGCGGGCGGGCAGGCGCTCGGCCAGGAAGACATCCCAGCGGCCGGGTCCGTCGGAGACAACGCGCGCGAGGGCATCGGCGGCGCCCGGCCGATCGGCGGGAGCGCAGACCGGACCGAGCTGGTCGGCCGGGCCGTGCCCGACGAACCGCATTGCCTTGAGCGGCCCGACCGAGCCGACGTAGAGCGGTAGGATCGCTGCCAGGGTGCCGTCGCGACGGCGGCAGGCCTTCAGATCCAACTGGCCGTCGCGGCCGAAGTGCCGCCACCAGGTGGACGCCCATTCCCACGTGCCGAAGAGGTTTCCGGTCCGCTCGGCCAGCTGCCTCCACTCCATCGCGACCGTGTCGACCCCATCCAGGGGCTCGATCGCCAGCGCGCCGGTTGGGGCCCGAAGGTCGGCACGGGACTCACCGACGGAGGGCAGCCCGCTCATCCACTCGCCCGACCGTTGCTCGATCGGGTCGGCACACCCATGAAGTGAGCGATGCGGCGGCACTCCGCCTCGGTCGTGTGCTCGGCCGCTAGGGCGAGGCCCGAGGCGATCAGGCGCTCACGCAGTTCGGGATCCCGTGCAATCCGGCCGAGTTGCTCGGCCGGCGCCACGGGGTCGGCGGGGGCAACGAGCAGGGCGCTGTCGCCGATCGCCTCCGCGACGCCGCCGACGTCGGTTGCCACGGTCGGCAGCCCGGCTGCGAATGCCTCGAACAGGATCTGGGGTACGCCCTCGGTGAAAGAGACATGGAGCAGCGCGTGGCTCTCGCGATAGAGGTCACCAAGACCACCGTCGATCGGCACGTAGCCGCGCAGGTCCACATGCTCGTCGAGGCCGCGCCGGGACACCTCGGCCGCGAGGCGCTCCTCGAGCGGTCCCTCGCCGCAGACGATCAGCCGCCAGCGCCCGTCGTGCGCGAGCAGCGCCGCGAGCACGTCGAGCATGAGCACCGGGTTTTTCTCCTCGTCGAGGCGCCCGACGCTCAGCAGGCGTCGCTCGGCGCCCTCGTAGCTCCGCTCGCGGGCACGCTCGAGGGACACGATGTCGCGGTCGCTCACGAGCGAGACCGAGATCGACAACACGCTCCGCGACGAGCGGTAACGGCGAGCGAGGTCGGGCCCCACGACGATCACCGGGTAGAGCCTCGCGAGCGCACGGAAGATTCCCTCGAGCATTCGAGCCGCGACGTGAAGGTGCCGGCTGTTCGGGTGGCGGCTTGCCACGTAGCGCGGGAAGTCCTGGCGCACGCCCAGGAAGATCCGCTTGCGCCGTAGCGCCGCGAGCACCACGAAGATGCTCGACAGTAGGTAGGGGCCGAGTAGCCACACTCCGTCGACCGTGTCCAGCGCTCGCCAGAAGCGCCCCAGCGAGCGCAGCATCGACGGCGTGGCCTCGAGCGGACGACCAAGGCTCGGATAGTGGGGGAGCGGGACGAACTCGACGTTGCCCGTCAGCCGGTAGTGGGCTTGCCCCGGCTCGGGGTTGAGCCGGCCGAGGATCACCATTCCGTCGAGCGATTCGGCGAGCTTGGTCAGGAAGAGCGCGAACGCGCGCTCGGCAAAGATTCCGTCCTCACCGCGGCGGTAGACGTAGTCGGTGTAGACGGCCAA
>JBBSNQ010000310.1:0-2256 GCA_038232575.1 Solirubrobacterales bacterium
GCAACCGCGAGCGCCTCTCCCAGCTGCTGCCCGCGATGCCGGTGCGGCGCGCCGACGCGCTGATCCGCGACCGATCCTAGGCTAGCGCGCCACGCCTGAGCGTCGCCCGGAGGCTCATACACTCGCTGAAGTCATGCGTGCGGTCGAGCCTGCCTCCGTCGAAGCGGTTCTCGCGCGGGCCGGCGCGAGCTTCGCCTACCTGTTCGGCTCGCGCGCCTCCGGAACGGCGAGCAGCGCCAGCGACGCCGACGTCGCGCTGATGCCAGGTCGACTTCTCAGGCTGCTCGAGCGGGAGCAGATCGCCGCCCGACTGGCCGAGGCGCTGCACGCGCCCGACGTCGATCTGGTGATGCTCGACCGCGCGAGCCTGGAGTTGAGGGGACACGTCGTGCAACGGGGCAGGCCGATCTACTCGGCCGACGAGCCCGCCCGCGTGGCGTTCGAGGTCCGCACGCGCTCGCAGTACCTCGACTTCCTGCCGACCCTGAAAGCGTGCCAGGTCAGCTTCCTCGCGCGCGTGGCGGAGCGCGGGCTGTGATGGTGGATCCTGGGCGGGTGCGCCGGCTGCTCGACTCGCTCGACGAGTACCGCCGGCGACTCGAGCCGCTGCGGGATCTCGACGCTCGCGAGTACGAGACCGACCATGCCTTCGCCGGACGCTACCTCGTCCAGGCATCGGCGCAGGTGAGCATCGACCTCGCGAATCACGTCATCGCCTCCTCGGGCTGGCGGGCCCCGGCAGACTTCCGCGACTCCTTCACGGTGCTCGAGGAGAACGACGTGCTCGACTCCGAGCTGGCCGACCGAATGCGCACGTTGGCCGGCCTGCGCAACCGGCTTGTGCACGTCTACGAGGAGGTCGACGACGCCATCGTCCACGACTCCCTGCCAAGCGGTCTGGACGACCTGAGTCGCTTCGCGCAGGCGATCGCCCTGCTGGTGGCCTGACCCCCCCCCGAGGCCAACGTATGTCTCGCCTGCGCCGCCCAGGGCGCACGCTACCGATCTCGATCAACGTAGCCGTGGCAGCGGGCAGCCGGCTCGAGGCCCCGTCACTCCCACAGGCCGGAGACCGGCACGGCCCAGATGCGATCGTCGATGGGGAGCGTGTGCTCGCCCTGGTAGACGATGACGCCGGCTCTGAAGCGGCGCCCCAACCGGTCGCGCAGGAGGCGAAGGCCGCGCGCGTCGGCGGCGGCCGCGGTTGCGGCCGACTTCACCTCGATCGCGGCGACATCGCCGGACGCCGACTCGATCACGAGGTCGACCTCGCGCTTCTCGGTGTCGCGGTAGAAGAAGAGCTCAACGGGCGTGGCACTCCAGGTGGCCTGCTTGACGAGCTCCATCGCCACGAACGTCTCGAAGAGCATCCCGGCCACCGCGCCCTGATCCGGCGCCGCGTAGCGGGCGCCGTCGACGCCGATCAGGGCAGCGGCGAGGCCGGTGTCGGTCAGCAGCAGCTTGGGCGTCTTGACCTGGCGCGCGCCGAGGTTCGCAGACCAGGGGCGCAGCCGGTAGAGCAGGAACGGAAGTAGCGGGCCCGCTGGCGCGCCGTCCGGGCGCGCGCATCCGGGAAACCTCCGGCGACCACGGGCTCGGCGGTCGCAGCTCGACCCTTTGCGGCGCCGGTGATCTGCGGGACGGCCCCGTCGAGCAGCGCGTCGATCACCGACCTCGGGCTGCCATCGATCTCCGCCTGAGCGAGCGGCCGCAGGTTGACGTACTCGACGCGACCGGGGAGCGCGTCGGCGACGACCCTCGCGGCCACGAGGTCCGCCGAGCCGATCAGCAGGAATTGGCCGGGCGTGGGATCGCAATCGAGGATCTGCTTGACCGCGAGCATCAGATCCGGCGCGCGCTGAACCTCGTCGATCACCGCCGGGCGCGGCAGCGACAGCGCGAAGCCGTCCGGGTCGGCCAACGCGGCGCCCCGCGTCGCCTCGTCGTCGAGCGTGTAGTAGTTGGGGACCACGCCCGCCGCCTGCAGCTGCCTGGCGAGCGTGCTCTTGCCCGCCTGCCGGGGCCCCGTGATCGCCCCCGCGCGGCTCACGCTGAGGATGTCGCGCAGCTCGCGCTCGATGAATCGGCGGAGCAGCGCCACAGCGAGCAGGCTAGCTCACTGCCGACCAGATCGGAGTAGAGCTGCCGACTAGATCGGACTAGAAGTCCCTACTGATCCGGATCAGCCCTTTCGACCGGATCGGATCGGTAAGCCCGGCGGACTCGCCTCAGGCGGCCGCCGCGACCTTGCTCCGC
>JBBSNQ010000311.1:0-2254 GCA_038232575.1 Solirubrobacterales bacterium
CCTGACGCTTGCGGCGGCCGGACTCCTGGACACGGTAATGACCTACGACGTGCGCTTGGCGGACGGTGCGCGCCAGCACGGATTGACGATTCTCGCCCCCGGCTGAGCTATGCCGACGCCGCCAACCTGGCGACGTGCTCGGCGATCGCGGGTGCCTGGTCCTCTTGCAGGAAGTGCTTGGCGGGCAGGGTGTGGATCTGGTCGAGCCCGGCGGCGCGGCGCACCGACTCGCCGTGTAGCCCGATCGGAAGCGCCGGATCGTCGGCTCCCCAGACGCACTGGATCGGGTAGGGAACATCCTGCAGCGCGCTCAGGTAGAGCGCCTGCTTCTCGGGGGTGCGCTCGAAGCCGCGCATGATCTTCAGGAACGCGCTGCCGCCGTCCTCGCGCTTGAGCAGGTCGACGTAGGCGTAGATCTCCTCGTTGGGCACGGCGCTGCGTCGCTTGATGCCCTGCAGGTACATGAGACCGAGGAACGCCGGCTTCTGGAGCGAGGCAAGCCAGAGCTCGCCGAGGCCGCGCATCGCAAACGGCTGCATCGACCACGGGCGCTTGAAGGTCGCGACGTCGACGATCGTGTTGAGGATCGTCAGCGAGCGCACCTGGTCGCGGCGGGCGGCTGCGAGCTCGAAGCCGACCGGTCCGCCGATGTCGTGGACGACGAGGTGGTAGGAGTCGAGGCCGAGCGCGTCGACCGCGGCTGCGCTGAAGCGCCCGAGGCCCGACCACGTGTAGTCGTATTCCTGCGGGCGATCGGCGAGCCCGAGGCCCGGCAGGTCGAAGGCGACGCCCCGCAGCCCGCGTCCGGCGAGCTCGGCCACCACCTTGCGGTAGAGGAAGCTCGAGGTCGGGACGCCGTGGATGCAGACCACGGGCTCGCCATCGCCCTGCTCGCGCACGAAGCTGCCGACGCCGCCGGCCTCGAAGCGCCGTCCCGCGGCGCGATGCTCCTCGACGACCTCGGCGCTCGTCATCCGGTGGCCATCATAGGCGGGGTGAGTCTCGGAGCGGGCCGAACGAGTGGGGCGGGCGACGAGGGACATGCGTGGGGCATGCGACGCGCGTTCGCGGCAACCGCCATGCGACGCGCGAGCATCGCGAGGCGCGGGCAGCGCGGGCGCCCCCGGCAACGACGGCTGCCATCCCGGCTCGCGGCCCTGACGGCGCTCACAACGCTGCCGCTCGCGCTCGCCGCATGCGCCGGCTCGCCCGAGACCGGGATGAGCGAGCGGCCGGCTGCCGACCGGGATGCCTCCCCGCGGCCCGAGCTGACAGTCGCGGCCGCGGCCTCGCTCACGGAGGCGCTCAGGGCGTACGGTCCGCGCTACCGCGACGCCCGCGTGCGACTCTCCTTCGGCGGCTCCGACGCGCTCGCGGCGCAGATCCGTCAGGGCGTCAGGCCGGACGTCTACGCGGCGGCCGACACGGCGCTGCCGCGCCGGCTCTTCCGCGAGGGGCTCGTCGAGCGCCCGGTCCCATTCGCGACCAACAGCCTGGTGGTAGCGGTGCCGGCCTCCTCGCCGGTCGACTCGCTCGAGGATCTCGCGCGCCCCGGCGTCGAGCTCGCTGTCGGCTCGCCGTCGTCGCCGGTCGGCTCCTACACGCGCGACCTGCTCGGACGCCTGCCCCGCCCCAAGCGCGAGCGTATCCTCGCCAACGTGCGCACCGAGGAGCCCGACGTCAACGGCGTGGTAGGCAAGCTGCTCCAAGGCGCGGTCGACGCAGGGATCACCTACAGGACAGATGTGGCCGCGACCGATGGCAGGCTGCGGGCTATCCGCCTGCCAGCGCGGCTGCGCACGCGCGCGACCTACGCGGTGGCTGTGGTCCGCGGCGCCGAGCGCCCACACACGGCGCGCCGGTTCGTTCGGAGCTTGCACTCGGGGGATGGCGCGCGGGCGCTGCGCAGGGCGGGGTTCGGACCGCCGCCCAGGGCCGGGCTCGGACCGCCGCCACGAGCCGCGCTCGGAACGTCGCCACGGGCCGACGCCGGACCGCCGCCACCAGTCCCTGCCGCGGGCGCGCGCTAGGGGCTCCGCGTCGCGCCCGGGGCGTCGACCGGCCGCTTGAGCGGCGGTAGTCTGGCCGCCATGGCCGCGCGCTACGAGCCCAAGGAGATCGAGTCGAGGTGGCAGCGGATCTGGTCCGAGGAGGGCACCTGGGAGGTCTCCAACGACGGCGACGGCCGCCCGAGCTCCTACGTCCTCGAGATGCTCCCCTACCCCTCGGGGGAGCCGCACATGGGCCACCTCAA
>JBBSNQ010000312.1:0-2238 GCA_038232575.1 Solirubrobacterales bacterium
GCGCGAGCGCATGCCCGCGCCCAGGAGGCGCTTGCCCGCCTCGCGCGCGCCGAGGGGCGCGTGCACGGCGTGCCGCCCGAGCAGGTTCATCTGCACGAGGCCGGGGCGGTCGACGCGCTGGCCGAGGTCTGCGGCGTCGCGCTCGCGCTCGAGGAGCTCGACGTGGAGCGGGTCGTCTGCTCGCCCTTGCCGATGCCCCGCGGGTTCGTGGTCGCCGCGCACGGGCGCCTGCCGCTGCCGGCGCCCGGTGCGCTCGAGCTGCTCAAGGGGGCTCCTCTCTACGGCGTCGGGGTCGACGTCGAGCTGGTCACGCCGACGGGGGCCGCGCTCGTCTCCTCGCTTGCCGAGCGCTACGGACCGCTCCCACCGATGCGCCTCGTCGACGTCGGCGCCGGCGCGGGCGCCCGTGACATCGACTCGATCCCGAACATCGTGCGCGTGCTGCTCGGCGAGCCGCTCGGCGCGGGCGGCGAGGGCGCGGTGTCGCTGATCGAGACCAACCTCGACGATCTCGTGCCCGAGCTCGTGCCCGACGCGGCCGAGAGCTGCTTCGCGGCCGGAGCGCTCGACGTATGGGCGACGCCGGCGCAGATGAAGAAGGGGCGGCCCGGCGTGGTGCTCTCGGCGCTTGCGCGGCCGGCCGACGAGCACGCGGTCGCGGACGCGCTGCTGCGTGGAACCGGCACGCTCGGCGTGCGCATCGGGCAACTTCGGCGGATCGAGCTCGAGCGCGATTGGCACACGGTCGAGGTTGCCGGCGAGCAGGTGCGCGTCAAGGTCGGCCGGCGCGCGGGCGAGCGCATCAGCCTGGCTCCGGAGCACGACGACTGCGCCGCCGTCGCTGGGCGGACGGGCCGGACCGTGAGAGCGGTGTGGGCGGCTGCGCTCGCGGCGGCGCACGAGCAAGCTTGAGGCATATGGCGTCGACCGAACAATCGCAGCGTGACCAGGTGCAGCCCGCCCCCAGCGCGGCCGGCGCGCAGACGGTCCGCTCGCAGATCGAGGCACGCCTGCACGGGCTGGGGAGCGTCGTTGTCGCGTTCTCGGGCGGCGTCGACTCCTCGCTCGTCGCGGCGCTCGCCGCGTGCGCCCTCGGCGAGCGGGCGCTCGCGGTCACGGCGGTCTCGCCGGCGCTCGCAGACGGCGAGCTCGAGGGCGCCGGCGAGGTCGCGCGGTCGGTCGGCATCGCGCACGAGCTCGTCAGCACCTCCGAGCTAGCGCGGCCCGGCTATCGCGAGAACGGCCGCGACCGCTGCTACCACTGCAAGAGCGAGCTCTACGAGACCCTCGCCGCGCTCGCCGCGTCGCGCGGCTACGCAGCGCTCCTCTCCGGCGCCAATGCCGACGACATGGGCGACTGGCGGCCCGGCCTCGCCGCCGCCGCGGAGCACGGAGTCGTCCACCCGCTGCTCGAGGCCGGAGCGGGCAAGCAGCTCGTGCGAGCGCTGGCGGCCGAGCTCGGCCTCCCGAGCGCGCAGAAGGCCGCGAGCCCGTGCCTTGCGTCGAGGGTCCCGTACGGAACGTCGATCGACCCCGCCACCCTGGCCCGGATCGACCGCGCCGAGCGGGCGGTGCGTGCGCTCGGCTACGGGCCGCTGCGAGTGCGCCACCACGGCGATCTCGGCAAGGTGGAGCTCTCGCCGGCTGACCTCGCGCGAGCGCTCCGGCCGGACGCGCGCGAGGCCCTGGCCGAGGCGCTGCGCTCGGCGGGCTACGCGCGCGCGGCGATCGACCTCGAGCCGTTTCGCTCGGGGTCGCTCAACGAGGCGTTTGCAGGACGGGTGGCGCGGACCCTCCCGCTGGCGAGCCCGCGATAGGGTGGCGCGGACGGTGACGGCGCAGCCACAGCGGACGACGGAGCGGATCGCGGAGCGGCTTGCCGGCAAGACGCTGCTGCTCACGGGCGCGACGGGCTTCGTCGGCAAGACGGTGCTCGCGGCATGCCTCGAGGGCCTGCCGGAGCTGCGTGAGATAAGGCTCGTGCTGCGCGCCGACGACGACGAGGCGGCTGCCCGGCGGCTGCGCGACGAGGTGCTCTCGAGCCGGGCGTTCAGTGAGGGCGCCGTGGAGACCGACCTCGCCCTCGAGACCGGCAGGCTGCGCGCGGTCGCCGGCGACCTCGGCGCCGAGGGGCTCGGGCGGTCGACGCCGCCAGACCTCTCGGGGATCGACGTGGTCATCCACTGCGCTGCCTCGGTCTCCTTCGAGCAGCCGCTCGACGAGATGCTCGAGCTCAAC
>JBBSNQ010000313.1:0-2235 GCA_038232575.1 Solirubrobacterales bacterium
CCACCACGTCCTTATAGCCCAGGGCCAGCTCGTGGCTCGACAGCGCTGTGCCGCAGCGCGTGCAGTAGGGCACCACCTTGTGGCCCTCGTACAGCAGGCCCTTGTCCCACACCTGCTTGAGCGACCACCACACCGACTCGACGTAGGAGTCGTCGAGCGTGTAGTAGGCGTCGTCGGTGTCAAGCCAGAAGCCGATCCGCTCGGTCAGCTCGTTCCACTCGCCGATGTAGCGCAGCACGGACTCGCGGCACCGGGCGTTGAACTCGGCCACCCCGTAGCGCTCGATGTCCTCCTTGGAGTCAAAGCCGAGCTGCTTCTCGACCTCCAGCTCAACCGGCAGGCCGTGGCAGTCCCAGCCGCCCTTGCGGTGCACCAGGCGTCCCCGCATCGTGCGATACCGGGGGAACACGTCCTTAAACACGCGGCTGAGCACGTGGTGGGATCCTGGGCGGCCGTTCGCCGTCGGAGGCCCCTCGTAGAAGACGTAGGGCCGGGCGCCCTCGCGCCGGCGGATCGACTCGTGGAACACGTCGCGCTCGCGCCAGCGCTCGAGGATCTCCTCCTCAAGCGCGGGGAATCCCTGGCCGGGGTCGACGGGCTCATACGGAGGCACGTCCCCCATCCTACGAGCGAGCGTCGGGGAGGCTCGTGCGTCCTCGGGCGGCCCTACACTCGCCTGCTCATGTCCTCCAGCCAAGAGCCACCTGTCGACCCGCCACCCGAAGGCGACACGCGGAAAGTCCCGCCGGAGGACCGGACGCGTGTCACCAAGGAGCCGGCACCCGGCGTGCGCGTGCGCGGCTCGGAGTCGATCGCGGACGACTTCAGAGCGCTTCGAACGGGGCTCATGCTCCTGGGCGTGGTCGCGCTGCTCGCGCTCGGGGTCGCTGCATGGGCGCTGCTGGAGTCAGACGACAACGCGGATAAGGATCGCGTCGGCTCGCTGGAGCGCCGGGTGCAGGGGACGAGCTCAGAGCTCGACCAAGACGAGGCACAGCGTCAGAAGAAGACGCGTCAGCTCGAGCGCCGGCTGCGCGCCGCGAGCGAGGAGTCAGACATCCGCAAGCTCAAGCAGCGCCTGCGGGTCGTCGAGGGCAACGCGGTCGACGCCGTCGACGCGGCTTCGGACAGCACTCAGGCGCTGTCTCGCATCGAGCGCCGGCTCAACCAGATCTCCGCACGGGTGACGGCCGTCGAGAACGAACAACGCAGCAACAGCCCGTAGTCGCCGCGCGCCGAGCCCTCAGGCAGCGAGCTTGCGGCAGATCTCGGTCAGAGAGCGCTTCTCGTCCTCGTCGAGCGGGGCGAAGGCACTGCTGACGCGATCGGCGTGGCCCGGGAACAGCCGCGCGACAAGCTCGTAGCCGGCGGGGGTGAGGTCGACGGCCGCGGCACGACGATCCGTGGTCAGGCGCCGACGCTCGACGAGGCCACGCGACTCGAGCGTCAGCGTGACCTCCGTGGCGTTGGCCTTCGACCAGCCGAGGCGGCGCCGCAGCGCGCGCAGCTCGCTGGAGCCACCGGCCGTCGTCAGTACGACCAGCGCCGAGAAGCCCGCCGCCGAGATCCCCTCGCGCTCGAGCTCTGAGGCCAGCGCGCGCCTGACCGAGGTCTCCGCACGCACCAACGCCTGCAGCGCGCGGTGGGCGAGCGGATCGGCGAGCTCGAGCGGTGCCATCGCGGCGCAATGCTAGGCGCGGAGGCAGACACCTCCCGCCCGGGCTCTTGGCGCAGGGAGCTTTCGTAGTGCGCTATTGCGCGATCCGCAGGGCGCTCGCCGCGGCCGCGCTGTGGCCGACGGCGGAAGTCGGCACCCCGGCATCGGAGGACTCGACCAGTCCGGTGTCGGCGAAGCGCTTGAGCCGCTCGGCGGCCTCGGTGGGCCCCGTGCCAAGCGAAGGGAACGAGTGGTCGCCGGCGACCGGCATGGACTCGCGGTACTCGAAGAGGGGCGCGTCGGAGCCGACCTGGCGGACCGTGTAGACGAGACGCCCGAGGACATCGAGCGTGGCCTCGCCGCCGCAGAAGACGAAGGCGCTCGGCTCGACGGCGCGCATAGCGCGAGCGACGCGCTCGGGCGGCAGGTCGAAGGACAGCAGCAGGCAGCGAAAGCCGGCGCGGCGGATGCCCAGCTCGAGCGCCTGGACGTGCAGCGCCTCGTGGTCGAGGCGCTCGGAGGAATCGAACAGGACCACCCCCTGGCTGCGAGAGGCAGGCGGCACCACGCGGCGAGCG
>JBBSNQ010000314.1:0-2223 GCA_038232575.1 Solirubrobacterales bacterium
GGGACTATCCGACCGCAGGGCCTTACGAGGAGCCCGAGGCCGAGGCCGTGCTGCGCGAGATCTCCGGCTATCGCACCGAGGACGGATCGCCGCTCGCCGGCTACACCGAGCTCGAGGCCAACGGCTCGACGGCCTGCGGCTGCTGGATCTACTCGGGCTGCTACGCGGACGGCGTCAACCAGACCGCCCGCCGCCGGCCGGGCTTCGAGCAGGACGCCCTCGCACTCGAGTGGGCATGGGCGTGGCCGCTCAACCGCCGTGTGCTCTACAACCGCGCCTCGGCCGACCCAGAGGGCAGGCCGTGGTCGCAGCGCAAGCGCCTGGTGTGGTGGGATGAGGACGACGAGCGCTGGACGGGCCACGACGTGCCCGACTTCGAGGCCACCAAGCGCCCCGACTACGTACCCCCCGACGGCGCCACCGCCGAGGACGCACTGCGCGGCGACGAGCCGTTCATCATGCAGGGCGACGGCACCGGCTGGCTCTACGTTCCGGCCGGGCTCACCGACGGCCCGCTGCCGACCCACTACGAGCCCGAGGAGTCGCCGTTCGAGAACCGCCTCTACGGGCAGCGCTCGAACCCGACCCGGCAGCGCTTCCCCCGCACCGAGAACGCCTACAACCGCTCCGGCCGCGAGCCCGCGGGAGGTGTCGGAGCCGAGGCCGAACCCGGAAGCGACGCGTTCCCCTACGTGCTCACCACCTACCGGTTGACCGAGCATCACACCGCCGGCGGCATGAGCCGCTGGCTGCCCTATCTCTCCGAGCTCCAACCCGAGCTCTTCTGCGAGGTCTCGCCGGAGCTCGCCGCCGAGCGCTCGCTCGAGCACGCCGGCTGGGCGACGATCGTCACCGCGCGCAACGCGATCGAGGCGCGCGTCATGGTCACCGAGCGGATGGCGCCGCAGCAGGTCCAGGGCCGCACCGTCCACACGGTCGGCGTGCCCTACCACTGGGGGCCGAACGGCCTCTCGAAGGGCGACGCCGCCAACGAGCTGCTCTCGATCGTGCTCGACTCGAACGTGCACATCGGCGAGTACAAGGCGGCCACCTGCGACCTTCGGCCGGGGCGGCGGCCGCGGGGGAGCGCGCGGCTCGAGCTCGTCGAGCGCTACCGCTCGGGCGCCGACACCGGCGCGCAGGCGTGAGCTTCCCGCCCGCGGCCGCGGGCCGGGAGACGACCGGCGCACTTGGGAGAGCCGCGCGATGAGCGCGCTGCGCGAGGCCACGCGCGCCTGGCCCGCGACCTACGGCGCGGACGCGCGCCAGCGGGTGGGCTTCTTCACCGATACCTCGCTCTGCATCGGCTGCAAGGCGTGCGAGGTGGCGTGCAAGGAGTGGAACGAGGTGCCCGCCGGCGAGCTGCGCTTCAGCGGCGAGTCCTACGACAACACGGGCGGCCTCTCGGCCGACAGTTGGCGCCACGTCGCCTTCGTCGAGCAGCGGGTGCCGCTCGGCGGCGTGGCCGAGGCCCAGCCCGACTCGCTCGCGAGCGAGGCTGCGCGCCAGTCGCTCGCTGAGGGGGCAGGGCTGGCGGGCGAGCAGGACGCGAGCGATCGCGACGGGGCCGGGCTGCGCTGGCTGATGTCCTCGGATGTCTGCAAGCACTGCACCGACGCAGCCTGCCTCGAGGTCTGCCCGACAGGCGCAATCTTTCGCAGCGAGCTCGGCACGGTCGTCGTGCAGGAGGACGTCTGCAACGGCTGCGGCTACTGCATCTCCGCGTGCCCCTTCGGCGTGCTCGGCCAGCGCGCCGGCGACGGCCGCGCCTGGAAGTGCACGCTCTGCTACGACCGTCTCAAGGACGACCTCGAGCCCGCCTGCGCGAAAGCGTGCCCGACGGACTCGATCCAGTTCGGCGAGCACGCCGAGCTGCTCGATCGCGCGCGTGCGCGCGTTACGACGCTTCGGGAGCGCGGCCTCGCGGGCGCCCGCCTCTACGGCGACGACCCGACCGACGGCGTCGGCGGTTTCGGCGCCTTCTTCCTGCTGCTCGACGAGCCCGAGGTCTACGGCCTCCCGCCCGACCCCGTCGATACGACGCGCAACCTGGGCGAGATCTGGAAGGCGACGGGCGCCGCGGCTGGCGTGCTATTGCTCGGGGTGGTGGCCGCGTGCGCGGGCGGGCGGCGATGAGCGCGAAGGACGAGGCGAGCGCGAACCCGGCCCTTGGGCACGGAGCGGCGAGTGGGCAAGCGGCGGACAGCGGGCACGGCACGGGGA
>JBBSNQ010000315.1:0-2198 GCA_038232575.1 Solirubrobacterales bacterium
AGCGAGAAGCCGTCGTAGCCCGCGTCGGCATCGGTCTTCGTGACGAGCAGGATCCAGTCGGCGCGCGCGCCGTTGGTGTTGTAGGTCTTCGAGCCGTTGATCACGTACTCGTCGCCGTCGCGCACGGCTCGCGTCTTGATGGCGGAGACGTCCGAGCCTGCGTCTGGCTCGGTGATCCCGAGGCAGGCGATCTTCTCGCCGCGCACCGAGGGGACGACGTAGCGCTGCTTCTGCTCCTCGGTGCCGAACATCAGCACCGGCGGCACCGCCATGTCGGTGTGCACGGCGACGCCCATGCCGAGGCCGCCGCAGTCCGCCTTCGCCATCTCCTCGGCGAGCACGATGCTCGCGTAGTAGTCGCCTCCCTGGCCGCCGTACTCCTCCGGGATCGAGAGGCCGAGGAAGCCGAGCTCGCCCATGCGCTGGAAGACCGAGTCGGGGAAGGTCTGCTCCTCCCACTCCTCGGCGTGCGGCCGCAGCTCGCGCTCGACGAACGAGCCGATCGATTCGCGCAGGGCGTCGTGCTCGTCGTTGAAGATGAAGTGGCGGCCGGTCGACTGGAAGTCGGGCTTGATGACCGCGTCGGTCGGTGCGCTGACTGGGGTTGCGGCCAATGGACGGCCCTCCTTGGTGGCTCGATACGGTGCGGGGTGCTACCTCGAGGTGCGGGGTGCCTACCCCGATACGGTGCGTGCGTTAACTCCTGCGGGACGCTAGCGAATCGAACCCCCTCCGCTGACCTTGCCCTACGAGACCATCCTCTACGACGTTGCCGAGAGCGGCGTCGCGACGATCACGCTCAACCAGCCGGACACGCGCAATGCGCTTTCCGACGATCTCCTGCGCGAGCTGATCGAGGCGCTCGAGGCCGCGCGCGACGACGCCGCCGTGGGCTGCGTCGTGCTCGCCTCCTCCCACGAGAAGGTCTTCTCCTCGGGCGCGAATCTGGCCGGCGTCTCGGCCGACACCCCGCTCGTTCACAGGCACCTCGGCTCGGCACGCTTCCCGCAGCTCTTCCGCCTGCTCGGCGAGCTCGGCAAGCCGACGATCTGCGCGGCGGGCGGGCACGTGCTGGCGGGCGCGCTCGGCGTGGCGCTCGCCTGCGACCTCGTGATCGCGCGTGAGGGCGCGAGCTTCGGCACGCCGGAGATCGACGTCGGCGCGTTCCCGTTCATGATCATGGCGCTGATCTATCGCAACGTTCCGCGCAAGCGTGCGAACGAGATGCTGCTGCTCGGCGAGCGGATCTCCGCCGAGGAGGCGCGCGAGCTCGGCATCGTCAACCGGGTCGAGTCCGCGGAGAGCTTCGACGCTGCCGTAGAGGCCTGGGCCGCGAAGCTCGCGGCCAAGTCGCCGTTGATCATGCGCCTGGGCAAGGACGCGATGTTCCGCCAGCTCGACATGCCGCTGCTCGACGCGCTCGACTACCTGCGCGGCCAGCTCTCGCTGGCGCAGTCGACCGAGGATCTCTACGAGGGCGTGAGCGCATTCTTCGAGAAGCGCGAGCCCGTCTGGAAGGGGCGCTGAGGATGGCCGCGCCGTCGCTCGTGGCGCTTCGCTGCCGGACCGCCGAGCGGGCCGGCGGGGCGCCGCGTGCCGCGGCCCTCGTCGCCGAGCGGCTCGGCCGGCGCCTCGAGGCCGACGCGCGTGCGATCGGGACGTCGGAGGAGCCCCGCGAGGCGCCGTGGCAGGAGGATCTCGCCGCCGTCAGGGGCTGCCTGCTCGAGGCGGGCGGGCAGGTCGACGATGCGCTCGGCGCGGGGCGCACGCCCGTGCTCGTCACCGGCGGCTGCGCGGTCGGGCTGACCACGCTGGCCGCCGCCGCGCGCCACCGGCCGGAGGCCCGTTTCCTCTGGCTCGACGGCCACGGTGACTTCGACACCCCCGAGACGACGACGACCGGCTCGCTCGGAGGCATGGCACTTGCGGGCGCCTGCGGGAGCTGGGACGCGGGGCTCGCCGACCCGGTCGACCCCGGCCGCGTCGTGCTGACCGGCGTGCGCGACCTCGAGCCCGGCGAGCGCCAGACGCTCGAGGCCTCGGACGTGACGGTCATCGGCGCCAGCCTCGAGACGCTCGTCTTCACCCAGAATGCGCTCGACCGCTCGCCCGTCTTCGTCCACCTCGACCTCGATGTGCTCGATCCGCAGGCGTTCCCCGCCGCGAGGCCGGCGGACGGCGGCCTCGCGCCCGAGAAG
>JBBSNQ010000316.1:0-2197 GCA_038232575.1 Solirubrobacterales bacterium
ACCACCGGTACGTTTGTCTGTATGCGGACGACCATCAATCTGCCCGACGCCCTTGCGGAGGCGACGAAGTGCCGAGCGGCAGAGGAGGGGCGGACGTTCACGAGCGTGGTGGAGGAGGGCCTGCGAGCGGTGCTCGCGACTCGAGTCGAACACGACCCGCTGCAAGAGCTGCCTGCCTACGGCGACCCCTCGGCGCGCTTCCTCGTCGATCCTGCGGATCGCGCGGCACTCTGGGAGGCCCTCGACGCCGACGCCGCGCGTTGATCCTCCCCGACGTCAACGTCCTCGTCTACGCCTTCCGGCGTGAAGCAGTCGACCACGACCGCTACGCCAGCTGGCTGTCGGCCGCACTCGCCCGCTCGGAGTTTGCGCTAGTCGAGACCGTCCTGCTCGGGATGATCAGGATCGTCACCAGCTCGAGGATCATGGCCGACCCAGCGCCGACATCCGTCGCCCTGCGGTTCGTCGAGGCGCTTCTCGCCGCGCCGCGGGCTCGACAGCTCGCGCCCACCGCAGCGACGTGGGTGCGCCTTCGGGCCATAGCCACGCGGGACGAGCAGGTGCGAGGCCCGCTTGTCCCGGACGCCTGGCTCGCGGCGCTCGCCCTCTCACACGGTTGCCGGCTGGCGACGGCCGACCGCGGCTTCGCGCGCTTCGAAGGCCTCGACTGGTTCGTACCCGTTGAGCCCGTCGCGGAGCGCTGACCCGCGCGAGGGCGGCTTGGGCACCACGGACTATGTTGCCCGGTGATCGCATCCGACCAGCCAGGAGGCAGCCGTGCCCGCCACCCATCCCTTCCGTGCCGCCTTCGAGGCCGGTGACCTCGACGGCGCGATCGCGCTGCTCGCGCCGGAAGTGACCTTCCACAGCCCGGTGGTCTTCGAGCCCTACGAGGGCGCGGCGGGCGTCGAGCCGGTGCTGCGCGCCGCTGCTGCGACGTTCGAGGAATTCCGCTACGTCCACGAGCTCGGTGACCTGGAGGAGCACGCCCTGATCTTCGAGGCCCGCGTGGGCGACAGGCGGCTCGACGGCCTCGACTTCCTGCGCGGCGATGCCGACGGGCGCATCACCGACTTCATGGTCATGGTGCGGCCGCTGTCTGGAGTGCTGGCGCTCGCCGAGGCGATGCGGGAGCGCCTGGCGGAGCCTGCCTAGCTTCGAGCCGATGCGCGAGTGGAGCGTCACCGACGAGTTTGCCCACCAGGCCGAGGCCTTCGACCGGGCGCCCGTGATGAGCGCCACCGAGACGCTTGCGGCGCTGCTCGATCTGGTGCCGGCCGGCGGCGGCCGCTGGGTCGAGGTTGCCTGCGGGACGGGCATCGTCAGCCGTGAGCTTGCTCGGAGGGTCGAGCAAGTGTTGGGCATCGACCTGACGCCCGCGATGCTCGAGCTGGCGCGGCGAGGCGCGGCCGAGGCCGGGCCCGCCAACGTCGACTTCACGATCGGCGACGCCACTGCCCTCGACCTCGAGGACGCGAGCTTCGACGGTGCGATCACGCGCTTCAGCCTGCACCACATCCCGGCGCCTGGCAGGGTGCTCGAGGAGCTCGCGCGCGTTGTGCGCCCTGGAGGGACGATCGTGGTCGGCGATCACCTCGGCGACGAGGACTCGGACGGCGCCGCCTGGCACGAGGAGATCGAACGCCTGCGCGACCCCACGCACTGGGCCTGCCTCACGATGGGACGGTTGCGCGCGGCGGGTGAGGCGGCGGGACTCGCGCTCGAGCTCGAGCGGGTCACTGACCTCGACCTCGACTTCGAGGAGTGGCTCGCCCGCGGCTCGGGAGGTCCTGACTCGGCGCCGCTGATCGAGCGCCTGCTCAGCGAGCGCCCCGAAGCCTCGTGGAGCATGCAGGTGGGCGGGGCGCCGGGCGCGCGCCGGCTGCGCTACCGCTACGGGCGGCTGCGCTGGCGCCGGCCGTGAAGCACCGGCCCGCCCACGGCGGCTCCTAGGCGGAGTCTGGCGCGGGGCGCGGGTCGAGCGATTCCGCATCGCAGTAGCAGAACTGAGGTCACTTCATTTCACGGAGAGGAGCCGGCAACATGGACTACGACACCCTGCTGTACGAGGCGGAGGACGCGGTCGCGACGATCACCCTCAACCGGCCCGATCAGCTCAACACGATCGTGCCGCCGATGCCCGACGAGCTCGAGGCCGCCGTGCACCGCGCGGTCGCCGATAAGGCGGTCAAGGTCA
>JBBSNQ010000317.1:0-2172 GCA_038232575.1 Solirubrobacterales bacterium
CAGCGAACGGAAGCTGTCGGGGTCGGCGGCATCCGCGCCGGGCCACGGCTCCATCCGATGGTGGCCGGCGACGAAGCTAACGAACTCCTCCGGCCATCCAAAGGGAGCGTCGATCCCGACCTTGTCGGTCCGCTCGACGAGCTCGAAGAACGAGATCCGCGCCTGCGACTCGCTGCGGCGCAGGTGCTCGAGCAGCGCCCGGTTGAAGCACACGAACAGCACCTCCTCGCCCTTTGCCGCGAGCCGCTTGGCCCGCTCGACGGCGAGCATGGTCTTGCCCGACCCGGCGCAACCGGTGACGACCATGCGCCGTTCGCGTCCGAACCGGCTGAGCAAGGCCGACTGTTCGTGGGTGAGCAGGACGAGCTGCTCCTCCTCCTCGAGGAACTCGGTCGCCATCGGCACGGCCACCGCCCGCGCGCTGACCCGCTGGCGCCGCCCACCGACGACCACGTACACGGGCTCGGCCGACCGGCCGACGATCACCGCTGCCCCGCGGACGCCGGCGCATCGGACGGGTGCTGCACGAAAGGCGGCCCGGAACCGCCGCCCGACCACCGTCGCCGCCAACCACTCACCACAAGCCGTGACCGCGACCTCCGCACTCACCTCAGGCGCTTACTGAACGATCGGGGCTAGCGACATGGCGCTCGAGCACGCCATGCCTGCCGTAGATGAACGCGCCGTCGGCTTCCCCTGCCGCCTTCGCTCCGTCGAGGACGCAGAGCACACCCTCGTCGTCGGCCTGTCAGGACTGCGAGGGTGCGAACGACTCGATGACCATGTCCAAGCCCGAGAACGAGGTGCTCAGTGCAACTGGTCGATGACCGGCTGCTCTTGTCGGCCTCAGACCTGATCAACCATCTCGAGTGCGCGCACCTCACGAGCCTTGACCTCGGCGTCGCGCTGGGCGCGCTGACCCTCGAGGAGAAGCGCACCGACGCTGCCGATCTCGTTGCTCGCAAGGGCGACGAGTTCGAGCTCGCCCACGTCGAGTCGCTGCGCGCCGAGGGCCGCGAGGTGACCGAGATCGTCAGCGAGCCCGGACTGGAAGGCTTGAAGCGCGGCGCAAAGCGGACGCTGGAGGCGATGCGTGGGGGCGCGGAGGTGATCTACCAGGCCGTCCTCTACGACGGCGAACGCTGGCGCGGCTACGCCGACTTCCTCGAGCGCGTCGGCTCGCCGTCGGCGCTAGGCAACTGGAGCTACGAGGTGGCCGACACCAAGCTCGCCCGCCGTGTGAAGCCGTACTTCCTCTTGCAGCTGTGCTTCTACTCGGAGCTGCTCACCAGCGCGCAGGGACGGGCGCCCGAGTGGATGCACGTCGTGCTCGGTACCCGAGCCCGCGAGAGCTTGCGGCTGTCCGAGTTCGCCGCCTACTACCGGCGCGTCAAGGCGCGCTTCGAGCAGGTGCTCGAGGCCCGCGGCGGCGAGCCCTATCCCGATCCCGTCGAGCACTGCGGGCTCTGTCGCTGGGAGGGCGTCTGCGACGCGCGCCGAGCCGCCGACGACCATCTGAGCCTGGTGGCGAACATGCGTCGCGACCAGACGCTGCGCCTCAACGAGGCTGGCGTCGCAACCGTCGCGCAGCTCGGCGCGGCCGTACCGGCCCAGCGGCCGGTGCGAATCGGCTCTCACTCGTTCGAGGCGTTGCGCGAGCAGGCTCGCCTCCAGGTCGAGCAGCGCACCACGGGCGAGACGAGTTACGAGCTGCTGATGCCCGAAGAGGGCCGCGGCTTCGCCCGGCTGCCGGCGCCCTCCGAGGGTGACCTGTTCTTCGACATGGAGGGCGATCCGTTCTTCGAGGACGGCTTGGAGTACCTCTTCGGTGTCACCTGGATCGAGGCCGGCGAGCCGCGTTTCCGCGCGTTCTGGGCCACGAATCGGGCGGACGAGAAGCGCGCGTTCGAGGACTTCATCGACTTCGTCATGGAGCGGCTGGGGCGCTTCCCCGACCTCCACGTCTACCACTACGCGCCGTACGAGCCGACAGCGCTCAAGCGGCTGATGGGGCTGCACGCGACGCGCGAGGAAGAGATCGATCACCTGCTGCGCAACGAGGTGCTGGTCGACCTCTACGCGGTCGTCCGCCAGGGATTGCGGATCTCGCAGCCCAACTACTCGATCAAGAGCGTCGAGGCCTTCTACATGGAGGCGCGTGCCACGGAGGTC
>JBBSNQ010000318.1:0-2142 GCA_038232575.1 Solirubrobacterales bacterium
AGGTGCGACTGGTTGGTGTCGCGACGCTTGACGAGGACGCGCGGCTCGGCGGCCGGAGTCGGCTCGAGCGCGGGCGGCTCGGGCGGCGTCGTGAAGCGGCCGAACAGCGACTCGAGCCGCGCGGAGTCGACGGAGGAGAGGTCGCCCGCGAGGAACGCCCCGCCGCGCTGGGGCGCCCTGCGGCGCTCGCGGAAGGCGAGCACGCCCTCGCGCGAGAAGGAGCGCAGATGCTCCGCCGGGCCGAGCACGGACCGCCCGAGCGGATGCTCGCCGAAGGCCGCCCGATCAAGCAGCTTGTCGGCGATGCTCGCGGGCTGGTCGTCGGAGCGCGCGATCTCCTGGATCACGACACCGCGCTCGCGCTCGAGCTCGTCGGCATCGAGCCGCGGCCGGGCGACGAAGTCGGTCAGCAGGTCCGCCGCCTCCATCACGGACTCGGCGCGGCACGTGACGTGGAAGGCCACCACGTCGTGGGAGGTGTAGGCGTTCAGCTGCGCGCCGAGGCGCTCGGCCGCCTCGTTCACGTCGCGATAGGTCGGGTGGGTCTCGCCGCCCTTGAAGACGAGATGCTCGAGGAAGTGGGCGACGCCGTTCTCCTGCTCGTGCTCGCTGCGCGCGCCGGCGTCGAAGGCCACGAGAACGGTCGCCGCGCGCGTGCCGGGCATGGCGAGTGAGACGACCGGCATGCGGTTGCCGACCTCGATCTGCGAGACCTCGATCATGAGCGCGAGTCCTGCGCGCAGCCGCTAAGCCTGTGCACCTCGATCAGCGGGCCGGGGCGCAGGTAGGCACGCGGCAGGTAGTTGAAGGACAGGTCGAAGCTGAACGGCACCGGCCGAGCACCCCGGCGGTAGGGGGAGAAGCGCGCAGCCAGCCGCGAGCCACGCTCGAGGCGCCCGTAGTAGGCACGCGCATTCTCGAGCCCCTCCTCGACACCGCGCTGGCGCTGGGTGCTGGCGGTCACTACCCAGCAGTATCCCCGATTGCGGTAGCGGGCCACAAGCCCCGGGTCGAGCCGCTTCTCGTATGCTTGGAAGGGGCGTTTGACCGGGAATCGGCGGTAGCGCGGCGGGGCGGTGCGCCCGCCGGTCGTGAGGAAGTCCTGGGGGATGAACGGCTCGACGACGATCCCCGAGCCCGCGGGCACGTTCTCCATGAGCCATGTCCGAAGCTGGGTGCGCGTGTCGTCGCGGGCGAGCACCGAGCCGATGTGGACGTCGGCGCGCACGCCCTGGGCGACGAGCAGGGCGGTGAGGGCGACGAGCAGGGCGCCGTTGCGCAGCGGAGTCGCGGCGACGCGGTCGGCCAGGCGCACGGTCGCGTAGCCGGCGAGAATCGCGAGCGCGGGGTAGGCGGGCAGCAGCCAGCGGGCGAAGAAGCGCGCCTGCCCCCCGAGGAACAGGTACAGCAGGAGGGGGAAGGCGATCAGCAGCAGCCCCTTGCGCAGGTCTCCCCGCAGCGCGAGCACCGCTCCGCCGAGCGCGGCCAGTGCCGGCAGCGCCCCGAGCCCCCAGCTCAGGGTCCAGAGGTAGTAGAGCCACCCCGCGACTTCGACCTGGCCGAGCTTTGCCCGCCCGCCCGCCTGCGCGCCCTGGCCCGCCACCTCGCTGGCGAACTGGCGCGCGTCGATCAGCGCGAAGGGGTTGAGCGCGAAGAAGCAGACGACGAACGCGAGCCCGGCGCCTGCGAGGCCGAGCACCGGCGCGCGCAGCGAGCTGCCCGCGCGCCAGCGCATGAGTGCCGCGAGCGCGACCGGGGCGAGCATCGCGCCGGCGGTGTACTTGGTCGCCGTGGCCACCCCGACGGCACCGCCGGCGAGCGCCCAGTCGCGGGCGCGGCCGCGCTCGAGCACGAGCAGGCAGCCGACGAGCGCGACCGTGATCGGCACGAGCGTCACGACGTCGTTGAGCGCCTGCTTGGAGTAGTAGACCGGCAGGAACGCGAACGCGACGATCGCCGCCGCGACGAGGCCGGTGCGGCGATCGTAGAAGCGCCGGCCGGCCCAGTAAACGAGCGCCACGAGCAGCGTCCCGATCACGGCGACGAGGACGCGGGCGGTCACGTAGGCGGCCTCGGGATCGGCGAGGAAGTCCCGGCGGAAGCCGCTCGCCCCGAACGGGAAGCCCTCCGTGAAGCGCAGCC
>JBBSNQ010000319.1:0-2140 GCA_038232575.1 Solirubrobacterales bacterium
TATGCGGCGCTGCCCGCCCCCGTTCACACCGCGACCCGAGCCGGGCTCGGGCTGTTGCCGCGCCGAGCGCTCGGGGGGCGAGCAGGGAGCCTGCAGCGCTTCGCCTCCGTGGCCCAGCGAGGCCTGCCAGACGCCTACCGGGCCTGGATCAGCTTCATCACCGAGCAGGATCGCGACGCCCTGCTCGATGGTCGGCGCGATGACTGGGCCCTTGAGGACTACCGAGGCATCTGGAGGCAGGCGGAAGGAGCACGCCCGCTGGACCGCCTGCTCGACCTCAACCTGCGGACCTACCTCCTCGACGACCTGCTGGTGAAGGTCGATCGCACGAGCATGGCCCACGGCCTCGAGGTCCGCTCGCCCTTCCTGGACGTCGACCTGTTGGCGCATGCGGTGCAGCTGCCGCCCCGCCTGAAGGTGCAAGGGCTGCGACTCAAACGCGTTCTCAAGGCGGCGGTGAGCGACCTGATGCCCCCGGAGATCATCGACCGGCCCAAGCGGGGGTTCGGCGTGCCGCTGGACCGCTGGTTCCGAGAGGATCTGCGCGCCTATGTCGCCGGTACGCTCGGCGCCCGCGACGCCCGGGTGAAGGCACACCTCGAACCGGAGGCGATCGACCGGCTGATCGCGGAGCATGACGCCGGGCGGCGCAACCACGGCCATGCGCTGTGGACGCTGCTCACGCTCGAGGTGTTCCTGCGCCGCGAGCAGTGGTGACACGTCAGCTCGCCTGGCCTCCGCTAGCTTGCGGTTCGGCATGCCCTCGGCCCTGAGCTCGCTCTATATCTGCTACCTCTCGCTCGAGGATCCGCTCGCGCGCACGCAGGTCGTGGCCTACCTCGAAGGGCTCGCTGCGCGCGGCCACACGATCCACCTGCTGACGTTCGAGCCCAAGCTCTCGCCTCGCCGGCGTCGCGACGTGCGCGCGGATCTGGCCCGGCGCGGCATTCGCTGGCACGCCCTGCGCTACCACAAGCGACCCTCGCTGCCCGCGACCGTCTACGACGCGCTCGTGGGCGCGGTGCTTTCGATGTGGCTCGTGCTGCGCCACCGCCTCGACGCTGTCCACGCCCGCAGCCACGTTCCCGCGGCAAGCGCGCTCATGGTCTGTGCGCTGACGCGCCGGCGGCTGATCTTCGATCTCCGTGGCCTGATGGCCGACGAGTACGCGGACGCCGGGCGCTGGGTGCGGGGTGGGCTGCCGTACCGGATCACCGAGGCGATCCAGCGGGCGGCCCTTCGCCGCGCGGACGGCATCGTGGTGCTCACCGAGCGCGTGCGGCGCCACCTCTTCGGAGCGCAACCGCCGCCGCGGACCCACGTCATCCCGTGCTGCGCCGATCTCGAGCGACCGGCGACCGCCGAGGACCGCCTCGCTGTCCGCGACCGCCTGGCGCTCGGCGACCGGCCGGTCCTCATCTACGTCGGCAAGCTCACCGGCGTCTACATGGACCGGGAGATGGTGGAGTTCCTGGAGGTCGCCCGGCGTCGGCAGCCCGAGCTGGTCTTCCTCGTGCTCACCCAGGCGCCACCCGAGCCGATCGTGGCAGAACTGCGCCGCGCGGGCATCGACGAGGACGGCGTGCGCATCGCGCGGGCGGAGCCTGGCGAGGTCGGGGCCTATCTCGCCGCCGCGAACTACGCCATCTGCTTCTGCTCCCCCGCGCTGTCGCGGATCGCCTCCTCGCCCACGAAGATCGGCGAGTACCTCGGCGCCGGGCTGCCCGTCGTCGCCAATGCCGGCATAGGCGACGTCGATACGCTGCTTGCCGCGCAGGACGTGGGCGTCGTCATCGATGCGTTCGAGTCCTCCGAGTACGAACGCGCCGCGGCGCGGATGGAAGCGCTCGCGGCCGACCCGGAGTGTCGTTACCGGTGCCGCGAGGTCGCCAGGAGCACCCACTCGCTGCGCGAGGTCGGCATCCCCCGCTACGACGCCCTCTACCGCGAGGTCGCCGCTATGGCGCGACCAGATCGGTGAGGTGCGCGAGATACGCATCCTTCTGGGCGGCGACGGAGTAGCGACTGACGACCGTCTCGCGCCCCGCGCGCCCCAGGCGCCGCCGGGTCGATGCTGACTCGACGAGGCCGGCGAGCTTGTCGACCCACTCGTCCTCGGACGAGGCGAGACAGCCGTCGA
>JBBSNQ010000320.1:0-2138 GCA_038232575.1 Solirubrobacterales bacterium
AGGGCGAGCAGTTCCGCCTCGTCGAGTCGCCGCGGGATGTCGCCACCTATGACGAGCGACCCCAGATGAGCGCGCGCGCCGCCGCCGACGCGTTCGTGGAGAGCTGGTCCGGCGGCGGCTACGGCTTCGGCGTGATCAACTTCGCGAATCCGGACATGGTCGGCCACACCGGCGTGATCGAGGCTGCGGTCGCTGCCGTGGAGGAGGTCGACAGCTGCCTCGGTCGCGTGATGGCAGCGGTGCACGAGTCGGGCGGCGCGTGCCTGGTGACCGCCGACCACGGCAACGCGGAGCGCATGCTCGACGAGCACGGCGATCCCGACACCGCGCACTCGCTCAACCCGGTGCCGATCGTCGTCACGGCCGAGCTCGGGGCCGGCGGACGCGGACTTGCGGCCGGCGTGCTCGCCGACGTCGCGCCGACCGTGCTCGAGCTGCTCGGTGAGCCGATTCCGGCCGGCATGAGCGGCAGCTCGCGGGTCTAGGCTGCGCGCGTGAGCGCCGCCGCGCCGTTTCAGATCCTGCAGCGGTCGGGAGCGGCGCGCGCCGGCGTCCTGTCCACTCCCCACGGCGAGCTCCAGACGCCGGCGTTCGTGCCGCTCGCCACGGCGGGCGCCGTCAAGTCGCTCGAGGCGGCCGAGGTCGAGGCGCTCGGCTTCGAGATGGTGCTCGGCAACGCCTTCCATCTCTTCCTGCGCCCCGGGCAGGAGAGCATGGCGCGGATGGGCGGGCTGCACGAGCTGATGGGCTGGAGGCGGCCGATCATCACCGACTCCGGAGGCTTCCAGATCTTCTCGATGGGGCACGGATCGGTGGCCGCCGAGCTCAAAGGCAGTCGCGGCGAGCGCCGGAGCGATGGCCGCATACTCTCGCTCGACGAGGAGGGCGTGCGCTTTCGGTCCTATGTCGATGGCGACGAGCGCTTCATGGGCCCGGAGACCTCGATGGAGGTGCAGGCGGCGATCGGGTCCGATGTCGCGCTCGCCTTCGACGAGTGCACGCCGTACCACGTAAGCCGCGACTACACCGAGCGCTCCACCGAGCGCACGCATCGCTGGCTCGATCGCTGCTGCGATTGGCATGCACGCCACGCGACGCCCGGCCGGCTGCTCTACGGGATCGTCCAGGGCGGCGTCCACCACGACCTGCGCGAGCGCTCGAGCCGCCGGGTGGCCGAAGCCGGCGTCGACGGAGTCGCGATCGGCGGGTCGCTCGGCCGGGAGAAGCATGAGATGCGCGAGGTGATTGGCTGGTGCGTCGACTCGTTGCCCGAGGAGCTCCCGCGCCACGGGCTCGGCATCGGCGACGTCGACGACATCCTGGCCGCGGTCGCCGACGGAGTCGATACGTTCGACTGTGCGACGCCCACGCGCCTGGCCCGGCACGGCACGGCGCTGATTCCCGATCCGCAGGCGCGCTGGCGCATCGATCTCGGCCGCGCCGGCTCGCGGGAGAGCCGGGCGCCGCTGGCCGCCGGCTGTCCCTGCCCGGCCTGCCAGCGCCACACGCGCGGGTACCTGCACTACCTCTGCCGCGCCGGCGAGCTGACTGCGGTCAGGCTGATCGCACTGCACAACCTCACCTTCATGGCTCTGCTGCTCCAGGGGGTGCGCGACGCAGTGCGCGAGCAGCGGCTCGACGCCTACGCCGCAGCCGTCATGCGCGGCGAGGAGCCATACGGCGCCGGCTGAGCTCCCTACTGCGGCTGAGCTCCCTGCTGCGTATGAGCTCCCTATTGCGTGTTGTTGCGGATCAGCTCCTCGATGCCCTGGACCTGCTGGGGGATGTCGGGCGCGCGCACGGGCTGTACGTCGCGGCCCTGATCGCCGCCCGAGCCGGCCACGAGTGCGATCGCGACGACCGCCAGCAGCCCCGTTATGAGCAACGCCAACGCGCGCAGACGGCGTTTGCGCACGGCCGCCGGATCGGGCCGTGACTGCGCCTGGCGCTGGGGGCCGGGAGCGGGCCGCGCCGGTCCACGGTGGCCGGTCTGCAGCGCCTGCGTCGCCGCGTCGTCACGCATGGCGCGCGTGGCGCGGGTCGTGCGCGTGTCGCGCCGTCGCCGGCGCCCGGTCGGCGCGAGCCGCTGGGTCGCCTCCGTGTCCTCGCCGCGCATGCCCGCCTCGACCGCCTCGGCG
>JBBSNQ010000321.1:0-2136 GCA_038232575.1 Solirubrobacterales bacterium
GGCGATCTGGCACCGCCGTAACGGGCGTAACGTTGAGAGAGGGTCCACTAGGTCGTGCGGACGATCATCACGCCGCACGGGGCGTGATGGGACACGCGGTCGGGCACCGAGCCGAGCAGAAAGCGCTTGGCGTCGGTCATCCCCTTGTTGCCGACCACGATCAGGTCCGCGCTCTGCTCCTCGGCGACCGCAATCAGCGCGTCTGAGGGCGGTCCCTGGCGCGCGTGGCGCTCGACGCTCACGCCCTGCTGCTCGATCTTCTCGGCGGCTTGCGCGAGCTGATCCTCGACCTCCTTGGGCGGCTCCTGCGCGCCCGAGCTGCCCTCAGCCTGCCCGCCGCCGGGGGGGCCCGCTTCGTACGCGCTCACGAGGTGCACCTGCGCGCCGACCGCGCCGGCGAGATCGGCCGCCCGGCGCACGGCCTCAGCGGCCGTGGAGGACCCATCCGTGCCGACGACGATCGACTTGAACACGGCGACCATCCTATTCGCGTTCGGCCGCTCGTGCAGGCTGGACGCCATCGGCGGTATCCGGAGAGCGTGCGTGCCGGCCGGCGAGCGGCGGCGCCGCAGCTAGCGGGACGTCTCGGGGCCCGCGAGCAGCCGTTCGCGCAGCTGGTCTGGATCGAGGCGCGCGGGCTCGGTCGAGTCCATGAAATACTCGATCGCCTTGACGAACCGGTGCGGATCGTCGTGGTGGGGGAAGTGGCCGGCGTCGGGGAAGACCTCGAGCCGGCTGCCGGGCATCTGCTCGTGCGCGGCGTGCCCGTGGCGGACGGGAATGATGCGGTCGCGCTCCCCCCAGGCGATCAGCGTCGGCACCTCGGCGGCCAGGTAGAGGCGGTCGCGCGCGCTGACGCGCTGGCCGCTCGGATCGATCACCGAGCGCAGCGTGTGTACGAAGGCCTCGCGAGCCTCGCGGTCGGCGAGCGAAGCGTAGCCGCGCGCGAACTCGGCGACGTCCGGACCGGGGCGCAGGCCGAGCCGGCCGAGCAAGCCGCCGACCGCAGCTCCCGCGTCGCGCAGCTTGGGCCCGGCGATCACGGGCAGGACCCACTCCGAGCCGGGCAGGGCGGCCGCGCGCAGCAGCGGGTGCACCTCCTGGCCAAGCCCGCCGCTCGAGACGAGCGCGAGCCGCTCGCAGCGCTCGGGGAACTGGTAGGCGAGCTGCATCGCAACGCCGCCGCCGAGCGAGTGGCCGACGAAGGTCGCGCGCTCGTGGCCGAGCGTGAGCAGCAGGTCGCGGATGCCGCTCGCGTAGGCCCCCAGCGAGTAGTCGCCACGCGGCTTGTCGGAGAAGCCGTGGCCGGGCAGGTCGGGCGCGAGCACCGTGAAGCGCTCGGACAGCCAGGGCATGACACCGGCCCAGCTCTCGGAGCTCGAGGTGATGCCGTGCACGAGCACCAGCAGCGGACCCTCGCCGGCGAGCCGGTAGGAAACGCGGTTTCCGTGCAGGGTCGTCTGCTGGGCTTGGGACTGAAGAGTCATCGAGGGCCCTTCGGTTTGATCTCTCGAGCGCCAGCCCTCAAGCTGCGGAGGGCTACTTCGACTCGGTCGGGTAGCCGGCCTGCTCCCAGGCCTCGAAGCCGCCCACCAAGGCCTCCGCCTGGAAGCCTCGATCGTTCAGGAAGAGCGCCGCACGGGAGCTCGTGGCCTCATTCGGTCAGGTGCAGTACGTGACGACGTCGGCGTCGCTCGAGATCCGCTCGACTGTCTCGCCGAGCTGCTGCTCGAGCTCTCCCGGATCGACGCGCAGCGCCCCCTTGACCTTGACGTCACTGCGCTCGTAGGAGCCGCGGCGAACGTCGAGCGGGATAACCTTTGCGCCGGAGCGCATGCGCTCGTCTAGCTCCTCTGGCGTGATAAGCGTGGCGTCGGGCACGGCGGTCCTCCGTTTCGTCGGCAAGTTCGCCCGACCGTAGCATTCCGACAACGCTCGGCGGGCCACCGGAGGGATGATCAGGCGGAACGGCTCAGATACGCGACCATTCTGCTGGTCAGCGCCGTGGCCGTCCTGAGCTCGCCACCGGCGGGAAGATGGCGCTCGCTCGCGAGTCGGCGTCCGACTTCGTCCACCAGTCCAGGAGCGCTCCGCGATGCGAGGGCGCAGAGGATTGCGCTGGCCTCGCGGACGACA
>JBBSNQ010000322.1:0-2123 GCA_038232575.1 Solirubrobacterales bacterium
CGCTGGCCGACGGTGTTCGAGAGCAGCGTCTGGGCCACTCCGAGGGCGCCGGTGGCGATGGCGATGGCGATCATGCCCAGCACCAGAAAGGCGAGCAGGGTGGTGTCGCGGGCCGGGATGGCCTGGTCGAGCACCGCGCGCAGGAGGAAGGGCGAGACGATGCCGAGCCCGGCGGAGAGGACGATCAGCGCGAGCACGGCGCTCAGGCGGCCGCGGTAGGGACGGAAGAGGCCGAGCAGGCGGCCGCGGTCGAGCGTGCCCTGCGGTCCCGCCGCGCCGGTCTCGGCGGGCCCGGAGCGCTCGGCGTCCCGGTGGCGCAGGCGGCTCAGCACGACCGGCCCCCGCACGCGTGCGCGGCGACGCGGGTGAGGTACGAATGCAGCCGGCGGCGCTCCGCCTCGCTCAGCGGAGCCAGGAGCTCGTCCTCGGTCTCCTCGGCCGCCTGGCGCGCACGCTCGAGGCGCCGCCGCCCTGCGGCCGTCAGCTCGATCATGTAGCGGCGGCGATCGGCCGGGTCGCGCCGGCGCACGACGAGACCGTCGGCCTCGAGCCCGTCGATCAGCGCGACGAGATTGCTCGGATGGACCCGCATGCGCTCGCCGAGCCGTCCCTGGGACATCGGCCCCGTCTCGGCCAGCCCGCTGAGGACACCGAACTCGTGCGGGCGCATCTCCAGCGCGGCCAGGGCGGAGCCGAGGCGCATGCCGGCGGCACGGCCGAGGCGGAGGATGAGCAGACCGCAGGCGCTCGAGCCGGTCTCGGCCGCCGCGACCGAAGCCGGGGCATGCGGCCGGGGAGCGCGGGAGAAAGGAGGGCACATGCGCCAAGAACGATACCATTACAAACCATTGGTTGCAATAACGGTTTGCCGCTACACTGATCTGGCAACGCCGCTACGGCGTGCATCTCGACCGACACGGAGACCAGCATGGAAACACTTCTCCTCATCCCCCTCGACGATTCCGTCGTCTTCCCGGGCATGACCGTGACCCTCGCCGTCGACGCCGGCGACGAGGACCGCGTGCTGCTCGTTCCCCGCAAGGACGATGTGTTCGCCGACGTCGGCACCGTGGCCGAGGTCTCCGAGCAGGTGCGCCTGCCCGGGGGCGGCCGCGCCGTCGCCTTCAACGCGCTGCACCGCGGCGTCGCGGGCGCTGCGCACGCCGATCCGTCGGGCGACCTCCGCGTCGAGGTCACCGAGCGACCCGACGAGGCTCCGGCACCCGCCCGCACGCGCGATCTCGAGCGCGACTACCGCGCCGTGGTCGGAGAGATCCTCGAGATCCGCGGCGACGACGGACGCATCGCCGCCTTCGTGCGCTCGATCACCGAGGCCGGCGCGCTCGCCGACACCGCGGGCTACTCGCCCGACATCGACTACGACGAGAAGGTTCAGCTGCTCGAGACCGTCGACGTGGTCGAGCGGCTCGAGCTGTCGCTGCGCCTTCAGCGTGAGCGCCTGACCGAGATGCAGGTCCGCAAGCAGATCCGTGACGACGTGCGCTCGGGTGCCGAGAACCAGCAGCGCGAGTACTTCCTGCGCAAGCAGATGGACTCGATCCGCAAGGAGCTCGGCGAGGACGAGGGCTCGGTGGTCGACGAGTACCGCACGAAGATCGAGGAGGCCGGCATGCCGGACGACGTGCGCGAGCAGGCCGAGCGCGAGCTCGGCCGCCTCGAGCGCGCCGGCGAGCAGTCGGGCGAGTCGAGCATGATCCGCACCTACCTCGACTGGCTGACCGCGGTGCCATGGTCCGAGCGCTCCGAGGAGCGCCTCGACCCCGTCCACGCCCGTGAGGTGCTCGACGCTGACCACGCCGGACTCGACGAGGTCAAGGATCGCATCACCGAGTACATCGCCGTGCGCAAGCTGCGGCGCGAGCGCGAGATCGAGGAGGACCGCCGCTCCGGCGCGATCCTCACCCTGATCGGCCCGCCCGGCACCGGCAAGACCTCGATCGGCGAGTCGATCGCCCGAGCGACCGGCCGCGAGTTCGTGCGCATGTCACTCGGCGGCGTGCGCGACGAGGCCGAGATCCGCGGTCACCGCCGGACCTACATCGGCGCGCTGCCGGGACGCCTGGTGCGCGCCCTGCGCGACGCCGGGACGATGAACCCGGTGA
>JBBSNQ010000323.1:0-2119 GCA_038232575.1 Solirubrobacterales bacterium
CCTCGTGAACATCTTCAACCCGGAGATCGTGGTCATCGGCGGCGGGGTTGCGGCCGCGGGCGACCTGCTGCTCGACCCGGCGCGCGAGGTGCTCGCCGAGCGCGCGCTGCGCCCGTGCCGCGAGCAGGTGCAGGTCGTCCCCGCCGCCTTTGGCCCCGATGCGGGCATGCTCGGCGCCGCGCTGATGGCGCTGGAGGGATCGCAGCTGGAGGCAAAACGCTCGCGCAGGTGACATTCAGCGACAGCTCTGCGAAGGAACGCGACGGGAGGGCTACAAGCACGGGTCTGCGGGGAGACGGCGTCCTAGCGTGGCGCGCATGCCATCGACCCGACACACCCCATCCCAGCTCCGCATCCCCTCGCCTCCATCGCTTCTCCCCGCCGGCCCGGCCTCACGAAGCCGCTGGCCTCGTGCCTCGGCTCGCACGCTCGCCGCCGTCGCCCTGCTGCTCCTCGGGCTGCTGCTGGTCGACGTTCCGGCGGCGGGGGCAGCCGGCAGCTGGACGTGGCCCGTCCAGGGTGAGGTGCTCACGCTCTACCGCAACGGCGACGACCCCTATGCAGCCGGCCAGCATCGAGGCATCGACATCGCGGGCGAGGTCGGCGATCCGGTCGCCGCGGCGACGCCCGGACGCGTCCTCTTCGTCGGGATCGCCGGCTCGTCCGGCCTGACGGTGTCGGTGCGAACGGCCGACGGACGCTTCGACCTCTCCTACCTCCACCTCGACGCGACGGCGGTCAGGCGCGGACAGACGCTCGCGGACGGTGACCGCATCGGGACGGTCGGCGCGAGTGGGGTGCGCTCGACCGATCGGCCCCATCTGCACTTCGGCGTGCGCGAGGCTGGAGCCAGACACGCCTACCGGAACCCGCTCGACTTCCTCTCGCTCAGCCTGCCTCCGTTCGGCGAGGTCCCGGCCGTGCCCGATCCGGCTCCGCTCGCGACGTCCCCGCTGCCGCCCGCTTCGGGGCCCGGCTCCGCACCCTTGCTGCCGCCCGCCGGGCGCGTCGCGGCGCCCGCCCCGAAGCCCCCTCTTGCTGTCGCGGCTCCGCCGGTCAAGAGCCCGGCCCGAGCCGAGCAGCGTTCTAAGACGAACGCTGACTCCGGCGAAGCGCGAAACGTGGCGCAGCCGAACACCGCCACGCTCGCTCCGGCCCCGGATGCGGCACCACTCGCTCACGAGCAGGAGGCGCGCTCGCTGCGGGCTCCGGCCCGCGACGGCTCGCAGGTAAGCGCTGGCCCCGCGGATTACGGTTCGGACTCAGCCGCCGCACCGCGCTCGCGCTCCGCCGCGGGCCGCGCCCTCGGCCGCGCCCCACGTGGGTCCTCGAGCGAATCCGAGCGGCGCGACTCGGATTCCGCGCCACCGTCACCCGTGCCGGTGAGTCAACCGCCTGTGCACGTCGAGGAGCGCGATCTCGACCTCGGCTGGTGGGCCGCCTGCGCCGCGCTGATACTGCTCGCGCTCTTCGCGGGACGCTCCCGCGAGCGCGGATCAGCGCCCGCAGCGCAGAGTGCACCCGGAGACGATGCGGCGGTGGGCCGGGCGCCCGCTGTGCAGCCGGGCGGCCCGGCTCCTGCAGTTCGGCACGCGAGCCTCGCGCGCCAAGCGGCCGCGCGCAGGCGCCGTCCGCTCGCCCCGCTGCCGCTCGGTGGCGCGGATAGCATCGACGGCGAGTGCCTTACTACGTCACGACGCCGATCTACTACGTCAACGCCGAGCCGCACCTCGGGCACGCGTACTCGACGATCGCGGCCGACGTCCTCGCCCGTCACATGCGTCAGCGGGGAGAGGACGTCTTCTTCCTGACCGGCACCGACGAGCACGGCGAGTCGGTCGCGCAGGCGGCCGAGCGGCTCGGCACCACGCCGCGCGAGCTGGCGGACCGCAACTCGCGGCGCTTCCGCGACCTGGCAGGCCGGATCAACGCGACGAACGACTTCTTCATACGCACCTCGGACCCCGAGCACGTGGCGGGGGTGCAGGCGCTGCTGCAGCGCGTGTACGAGGCCGGCCACGTCTATGCCGGCACCTACGAGGGGTGGTACTGCCCGCGCTGCGCCGACTTCAAGACCGAGGGTGAGCTCGACGAGGGCAGCCGCTGCCCGATCCACAAG
>JBBSNQ010000324.1:0-2119 GCA_038232575.1 Solirubrobacterales bacterium
CGCGCGCTGCGCCGCGTCGCGGCGATCCTCTACCACCGCCGCGCCGGCTTCTCGGCCAACGGGATGGGCGTCTGGAAGGTGCCCGAGCAGGACATCCCCGCGATCGGCCCGCGCATGGCCGCCTTCCGCGGCGTCTCGCACTGCTACCAGCGCCCGACCTACGAGGACTGGCCCTACTCGGTCTTCACGATGGCGCACGGGCGCTCGCGCGAGGAATGCGACGCGGTGCTCGACGCGATCGCGCAGGACACCGGCATTCACGAGCGCTCGACGCTCTACTCGTCGACCGAGTTCAAGAAGATACGCCTGCGCTACTTCACCGAGGACTTCAAGCGCTGGGAGCGCGAGCACTCCTGAGCCCCGCCGCGGCGGCCGGTACGCGCTCGGGCGAGCTCCATCGCCGGGCCGCCGGCCTGATCCCGGGCGGCGTCAACTCACCCGTGCGCGCGCTGCGCGCCGTCGGCCGCGACCCGATCTTCGTGGAGCGCGGCGAGGGGCCCTGGCTGATCGACGTCGACGGCGAGCGCTATCTCGACTACGTCTGCTCGTGGGGGCCGCTGATAGCCGGTCACGCCCACCCCGCGGTGGTCGCCGCCGTGACGGCGGCCGCGAAGCAGGGGACGAGCTACGGCGCTCCAACCGCGGGCGAGGTGGAGCTGGCGGCGGAGCTTGCGCGCCGGATCCCGAGCATCGAGATGGTGCGCGCGACCTCGTCGGGCACCGAGGCGGCGATGAGCGCACTGCGCCTCGCGCGTGCAGCGACGGGAAGGGACGGGGTGCTCAAGTTTGCGGGCGCCTACCACGGGCATTCCGACGGCCTGCTTGCAGAGGCGGGCTCCGGCCTCGCGACGCACGCGATTCCGGCAAGCCCCGGCGTTACGGCGGCTCAGGCAGCGGACACCGCCGTCGTCGCGTGGAACG
Source organism: Solirubrobacterales bacterium (assembly GCA_038232575.1). GTDB lineage: Bacteria > Actinomycetota > Thermoleophilia > Solirubrobacterales > Thermoleophilaceae > JACCZP01. The sequence goes on from JBBSNQ010000324.1 coordinate 922, forward strand.
ACCGCGAGGCCGTCGAGCGGTCGCTCGCCGAGCGGGCGCCGGCGGCGATCGTCTGCGAGCCCTACCCGGCGAACATGGGCCTCGTGCCCCCCGCCGAGGGCTTCCTCGCATTCCTGCGCGAGCAGGCCGACACCGCCGGCGCGCTGCTCGTCTTCGACGAGGTGATCTCGGGCTTTCGCGTCGGGCCCGCGGGCGCCCAGGGCCTCGAAGGCGTCAAGCCCGACCTGACCGTGCTCGGCAAGGTGATCGGCGGCGGCCTGCCGGCCGCGGCGTACGCCGGCCCGCGCGAGCTGATGGAGCTCGTGGCGCCGGTCGGGAACGTCTACCAGGCCGGCACGCTGGCGGGCAATCCACTCGCGAGCGCGGCCGGGCTGGCGACACTGGGCCTGCTCGACGAGCCCGCCTACCAGCTGCTCGAGCGTACGACGCGAACGCTCGCCGAGGGCCTCGCCGAGGCCGCACGCGCCGCAGGCGTCGCCCTTCAGGTGCCATTCACGACGGGCTTGCTGTGCGTCTTCTTCTCGGAGACCCCCGTGACCGACTACGAGGGAGCCAGAGCGGCCGATGGCGAGGCCTTTGCCTCCTTCTGGCGCGCCATGCTCGACGCTGGCGTGTATCTCCCACCCTCCCCCTTCGAGGCGTGGTTTCCCTCACTCGCCCACGGACCCGAGCACGTCGGGGCGACGATCGAGGCGGCGGCGGCGGCGCTGCGCGCGCTGTGAGCATCCTGGGCCAGGTGGCCGCCGACGTGGCCGCAGCCGACCCCGCGCTCGCTTCCCACGCGCTGGCGGATCCCGGTCCCGGGCGGCTCGAGCTGCGCGTCGCCGATCCCGATCGAGCCTTCGTGCTCGAGGCGGTGCACGAGGGCTACCTGATGCATTACGGCGAGCCGCGAGCGTTCTCGCAGGCGATGGAGCCGGACCTGCGCCTGCTCGCGGGCGATGCGCTCTACGCGCTCGGCCTCGAGCGTCTGGCGGTGCTCGGCGACCTCGAGGCGGTGGCCGAGCTCGCCGACCTGATCTCCGGCTGCGCGCGCGCTCACATCGAGGGCGACCCGGCCGCCGCAGCGGCGCTCTGGGAGGTGAGCACGGCCGCCGCGGCCCGTTTGTGAGGCGTCTCCCGATACTCTCTACACGCGTGACGAATCCTCCCAAGAACAGCAAGTCAAAGCCCTCCCAGTACACGGTCGACCGCCAGA
>JBBSNQ010000325.1:0-2118 GCA_038232575.1 Solirubrobacterales bacterium
CCTCGCCGGACTGGATCGCGCGTGTCCTGCGCAGGCCCACCGCGATCGCGGCCCTGGTCGCCTCCCGCCTCTGCTCGTCCTGCTCGGCGTCGATCCCCGCCTCGATCGCCGACCTGAGCTTCTCCCAGATCCGCGGCACGCCGAAGAACCAGCTCGGGCGCACCTCTGGCAGGTAGGCCATGATCTGCCGCGGATCGGGGCAGCAGGTGACGCCGAAGCCGTAGGCGATCGGCAGGTAGTGCGAAACGTTGCGCTCGGCGATGTGGGCCATCGGCAGGTAGGAGACGACCTGCGCCGCCCGCGGGAAGCGGATCACCTCCTCCAGGGTGCTGACCGCGGCGAGCATGTTGGCGTGCGTTATCTCGACGCCCTTCGGATTCCCGGTCGTACCCGAGGTGTAGATGAGCGTGAGCACGTCGTCGGGCTCGACGGCGCGCCAGGCGGCCTCGAAGTCGAAGTCGGCCTCGCCGCGCGCGGTCAGATCCTCGAGCGACAGGGTCCCTTCCGGACCCTCGTCCACGACGACGACGTGCTCGAGCGCCACGTCGCCCTCGCGCTCCTCGCCACCCTCGCGCGCTGTGAGGATGGCGGCTACGAACGCACTCTCGGTCACGGCCACGCGAGCCCCGGCGTCGCCGAGCAGATACTCGACCTGCTCCGCCGAGTAGGTGTTGTAGATCGAGAACGGCGTCGCGCCGAGGTGCATCGCGGCGGCGTCGGCCAGGTGGAACTCCGGCCGGTTCGTGAGCATCAGCGCGACCGTGTCGCCGCGCTCGACGCCCAGCCCCGCGAGGCCGGCGGCGAGCTCACGCACCCGCTCTGCGTAGTCGGCCCAGGTCAGGCTCTCGGCCCCCTCCCTGGTCCTGAGCGCCACCTCCTCGGCGTGGTCGGCCGCCGTCGCCTGGAAGGCCTCGCACATCGTCTCCTCGCCCGCCACGACCGGCACTATCGCACGTTGAAGCCCTCGCCGGCGAGTCGGCCGATGTCGTTGGTGAGGCCGATCGCGAACAGGCCGAGGACCAGTATGAAGCCGACCATGCCGGCGCGCTCCATCACCCGGTAGGGAACCGGCTTGCGGCGCACCTTCTCGACCACGGCCCAGAAGATGTGGCCCCCGTCGAGCGGCAGGAACGGAAACAGGTTGATGATCGCAAGCGACAGCGAGATCACGGCGAGGATGCCGACGGCGTCGGCCACGTCGTCGAGGATCGTCTGGCGCGTGATCTCATACGCGCCGATCACGCCCGAGATCTGCTTGCGCTGCTCCGCGTCGATCAGCCGCGCCGGCAGCTTCATCGTCTCCTTGCTTATGAACCAGAAGCGGTCGAGCGCGACGGTGGTGGCCGCGCCGAGCGGCAGCGTCTCACGCGGCCCGCTCGCGTAGCGGAAGCCGAGCCGCATCCGCTCGATCCCGGGAGCGGCGTCGTAGGCGGGGCGCAGCTCGAGCCGCAGCGGACGGCCGTTGCGCTCGAGCAGCAGGCTGGCCGGCTCTGCCGCGCGGCAGCCCGCGGCCGGCGGCCCGGCGCAGCGGTGCGTGTCGATCGCCATCGAGAGCTCGGCCGGCGAGCCGCGCCTGCCGTCCACGGCGATCAGCCGATCGCCCGGCTCGATCGTCCCCTGCGCCGGCAGGTCGCGCGCCACCGCGCCCACGCGATCGCTCGGCCCCTGGGCGCCGATCGCGGCGAAGAAGACGATCAGCAGCACGAGCGCCAGGACGAGGTTGACCGCTGGCCCGGCGGCGATCACGAGCACCCGCTTCCACACGGGCTGGGCATGGTAGGCGCGCGTCTTGACCTCGTCGGGCAGGTCCTCGTCGGGGTGCATGCCGGAGATCTTCACGTAGCCGCCGAGCGGGATCGCACCGACCGCGTACTCGGTCTCGCCGAGCTTCTTGCGCAGAAGCAGCGGCGGGAAGAAGAGCGAGAAGCGCTCGACGCGCATGCCGACCGCCTTCGCGACGGCGAAGTGGCCCGCCTCGTGCAGCACGACGAGCAGCGCGAAGCCGGCAAAAGCGAGGAACCAGCTCATACGGCCGCTCCCTGCACGAGCTCGTGCGCCAGCTCGCGCGTCTCGGCGTCCGCCCGCCGTACGTCGTCGAAATGGCCCAGCGGCTCGGCG
>JBBSNQ010000326.1:0-2104 GCA_038232575.1 Solirubrobacterales bacterium
GGGCTCTACGACGCGATCCTCGTCAAGGAGAACCACGTCGCGACGTGCGCGGGCGCGGGCGTGGGCGTGGGCGCTGGCGTTGGCGTTGGCGCTGGCGTCGGCGAGGCGCCGCGGCGCGCGCTGGCCGCCGTCGAGAATCCCGCGCGCGTCCAGATCGAGTGCCGTACGCTCGACGAGGTCGACGCGGCGCTGCTCGCCGGCGCGAAGCGGATCCTGCTTGACAACATGCCGCCCGAGCAGCTGCGCGCCGCGGTCGAGCGAGCCGGCGGTCGCGCCGAGCTCGAGGCCTCGGGCGGCGTCACTCTCGAGACCGCCCGCGCGATCGCCGAGACGGGCGTCGACCTGATCAGCGTCGGCGCGCTGACCCACTCGGCCCCCGCGCTCGACCTCGGCCTCACGCTCGAGCCGCTGTGAGCCCGGGACGCAACCGTTGCCATCTAGCGTGGCCGCCCGGTTAGGTTGCGCGCTGCCGCTGCGAGGGCCGGCCGACGATCCTGAGCACGTCGAGCGGCAGCTCCAAGTCGTCAAGCGTATGGCCGCGATCGTCAGCGACCTCGACCAGGGCCGCCTCGGATCCGAGTAGCTCTAGGACGGTGGCTCGTGTGCCGTTGGGCCACCGGCCGCTTGCCGCCGTCAACTCGACGATGTCGAGGATTCTGATGGGTTCAGGGGACATTGACGTATGCAGTAGTCAGGCGCGGCGGCACGCCCTCTTGCTCGAGAACCCAGCCCGTGATGACCTCATGCGTCTCACCATTTAGGCCCTCGATGAGTATCGGCACCGAGTATCGCAAGCCGTACCGACCGGCGCGAACCTCGCTCACCTCGGCGTCCACCGCTCCGGTGATGATCTGCGACGACTAGAATCCCTTCATGGCCGGTACCGCCCTGCCGCTCGCCGACATCCCCGCGATGCAGCGCGAGGTGCGGGCGCTCGCGCGTGAGCGCGACGCGCTGATCCTCGCCCACAACTACCAGGTGCCCGAGGTGCAGGACGTGGCCGACTACGTCGGCGACTCGCTCGGGCTCTCGCGCAAGGCCGCGGCGGCGGGGGCGAGCACGATCGTCTTCTGCGGCGTCCACTTCATGGCGGAGACGGCGTCGATTCTGTGTCCGGACAAGACCGTGCTGCTGCCGGACCTCGGCGCCGGCTGCTCGCTCGCCGACTCGATCAGCGCGGAGGAGCTGCGCCGCTGGAAGGACGAGCACCCGGGCGCGATCGTCGTCATGTACGTCAACACGAGCGCCGAGGTCAAGGCTGAGACCGACTACTGCTGCACCTCCTCGAACGCCGTGCAGGTCGTCGAGCACGTGCGGCGCGAGCACGGCGACGACGTCGAGATCCTGTTCGGGCCGGACATGTTCCTCGGCGCCTACGTCGAGCGCGTCACCGGCCGCCGGATGAAGGTGTGGATGGGCGAGTGCCACGTACACGCGGGGATCCGCCCCGGCGACATCCGCGGCGCGCGCGAGGCAAATCCGGGCGCCGAGTTCCTCGTCCACCCCGAGTGCGGCTGCTCGACCTCGGTGATGGAGTACGTAGCCGCCGGCGACGTCGACCCCGCCGGCACATACATGCTCTCCACGGGCGGCATGCTCTCGCACGCGCGCGAGTCCGACGCGGACACGTTCGTCGTCGCCACCGAGACCGGCATGCTCCATCCGCTCGAGCGCGACAACCCCGGCAAGCGCTTCGTCGCCGCCAACGAGGCCGCGGTGTGCGGCTACATGAAGATGATCACGCTGCCGAAGCTGCTCGGCGCGCTGCGCGACGGGGGCGAGGATTACACGGTCGAGGTCCCGCCCGCGGTCGCCGAGCGCGCGCGGCTGCCGATCGAGCGCATGGTGGCGATCACGCCGTAGCCACCTCCGGCGCGCTCAACTGGCTCCATACCGGGCGCGGCGAGATCACCGGGCGTGACGAGGTCACCGGACGCGGCGAGGTCACCGGGCGCGGCGAGACCACCGGGCGCGGCGAGACCACCGCCGAGGAGGCTGTCCGGGGCTTGGCGCTTGCGGACGCAGCTCCGCCCGAGCGGCCGCGCGTCGTCCTCAACATGGTCTCGACGGCCGACGGCCGGGCGACGCTCGATGGTCGCACCAA
>JBBSNQ010000327.1:0-2092 GCA_038232575.1 Solirubrobacterales bacterium
GAGCCGGCGCTGTTTCTCTCCTACCGCGGGCGCCGGCTCTCGACCTCCGACGTGCGCCGGCGCCTCGCGCGCTGGACAAGGCGCGCAGCGCTCGACGACGACGTCTCGCCGCATTCCCTGCGCCACTCCTTCGCCACCCATCTGCTCGAGGGCGGCGCCGATCTGCGCGCGATTCAGGAGCTGCTCGGACACGCGAGCATCAGCACCACTCAGACCTACACTCGAGTAGAGTCGGCCCGGCTGCGTCAGGCATACGCCACGGCGCATCCGCGCGCGTGAGCTCCGGAGAAGCTGCGCTTGCCCTCTAGCAACGTCAAGGAAATCGAGCTGCGAGAGCTCTGGCGCCGCTACAAGGCGGATGCCGACCAGGGCGCCCGCGAGCGGCTCGTGCTCGCCTACTCCCCGCTCGTCAAGTTCGTCGCGGGGCGCATGGCAAGCGGCCTCCCCGCCCACGTGGAGGAAGCCGACCTCATCTCCTACGGCCTGCTCGGGCTGATCTCGGCGATCGAGCGCTTCGACCCCTCGCGCGACATCAAGTTCGAGACCTTCGCGATCACCCGCATCAAGGGCTCGGTGATCGACGAGCTGCGCTCGCTCGACTGGGTGCCGCGCTCCGTCCGCGCTAAGGCGCGCCAGATCGAGAAGGCCAACTCGCTGCTCGAGCACGAGCTCCAGCGCTCGCCGACCGACGAGGAGATGGCGGAGCGCCTTGACACGACCGTCGAGGCCTTCCAGGACTCGCTGACGCGCATCGCGAACTCCTCGATCGTCGCGCTCGACGAGCTTTGGACGCTCTCAGACGCCTCCGGCGACCAGGTGTCGCTGCTCGACACGATCCAGGACCCGGACGCGCCGGACCCCGCGCAGGCGCTCGACAGCGGCGACATCAAGGACCGCCTCGCCGAGTCGATCGCGCGTCTGCCCGAGCGCGAGAAGCTGGTAGTAGCGCTCTACTACTACGAGAACCTCACGCTGCGGGAGATCGGCGAGGTGCTGGGGGTCACCGAGTCGCGCGTCTCGCAACTGCATACCAAGGCCGTGCTGCGGCTCAAGTCGCGGCTGCAGAGCGAGGAGTTCGCCTAGTGGCGCGGCCTGCGCCGTGCGGCCGCATGGAAATTGCCGGCCCGCGCCGACCTCGGCGCTAGCATCGAGGCGAGGTGTGGAAGGAGCTCCGACCAAGCTACGAGGAGTCGGCGTGCGAGATCTGCGCGCGCACCATTCTCAAGGGGGAGCCGGTCGTCGCCTACCTCGCGCCGGAGGGCCGGCGGATGTCCGTCTGCGAGCTCTGCGTCGGCCGCGCGGAGCACGAGGGCTGGATCCGCGAGTCCGCGCACGCCGACCTGCCGGCGACGCGCACGCGGATCGAGCCCAAGCGCTCGATGCTCGCTCGCCTGAGGCGCCGGCGGCACGCGGGCGGGGCGGAGGCCGAGTCCAATGGCTGGGGTGGCGCGCCCGGACGCGGGCAGCAGGAGCCGCCGGAGTCAGAGGCGCAGGCCGACGAGCTGGAGCCGGACGGGCCGGAATCGGACGTCCACGCGGCCGGTTCGCACGCGTCGGCCGAGCTCGACGAAGCACCCGACGCAGGTGCCGGCGCGCCTGCGCCGCGGCGGCGCTCACTCTCGCGGCTCAAGGAGCCCTTCCGGCCGGTCCGCACCGATACCCGTCACGTCCGCGCCGTTCCGACGAACGCACAGCTCAAGGTGGAGCGGGCGCTCGAGGTCTTCAACGGCTCGGAGCATCACAGGACCATCGCCGGCCTCGTCCGGACGCTGGGGGAGCCGTGGGTCAGCGCGCACCCCGACCCCGAGACGCCCAGCGAGGTGGTGCTGGTGGTCGCATGGGAGCTGTCCTGGTATCGCTACCGGATCGACCTCGGCGACGCGCACAACCCGGTCTCTCTGTACGAGAAGGGTCTCGAGCTCTCCGAGCTCGGAACGGCGGTGCAGGACTGGAACGGCTCGGCGGGCGCGGACGGGCGGCTCGTGGCGGAGGTGGCGCCGCAGTCATGAGCAGCGAGCCACGGCCTGCGCCCCCAACGAGGATGTCCCGCGGGGAGCGGTGGGCCTGATCTATTCGGTCGTGCCCGAGGCAC